>CAMBTZ010000035.1 GCA_945870925.1 Chlamydia trachomatis
AGTTTGTAAATGCATCTTGAAATGGCTTTGGATTTAGCCGTGTAAGTAGCCACCAAAAAACAGAATAGCTAGGCGCTCGCTTTATCCCTAAGATTCTCTTAAACATATCAATTTTTATTTCTACATACTCCTGGATTTGAGTAATAGCATTGGCTCCCGCTATGACAGCGCACAAAATCATCACCAATAAACTTACTAATGGATAGGAACGATTATCTGCGACTATAGGGTCTTCGACAGCATTAAATCCTTCATTCACAGAATCAATGAAGGCTTGATTATCAATGATTTGATCAATTTCAGAATATGCGTCTTTTGAATTTTTCTTGTTCATATTGTCTCTCTTTTTTTTTGAAGACAATATGGTTCTTTAAATTTTAATTGCTATCAAGGAAATTTAATGAAAAGCCCCTGATCTAAAGCGCTCTTTTTGCCACAAGTCTTAATTGAAAATCAAATAACTATAAGTACAGAAAAAATATAGAGCTGGATATGTTTCGCTTTAATTTTCTGAATTGCAAGAACTGATTAGTGTGTATTAAAATTATTTTGTCGGACTGTTTTGATAGCTGAAGAAATTAAGTTTTGTAATTTATAGGATACAAAGTATGGATCCTATCCAAATAAACTTATCTATCTACTATAATTGCTTTTATTAAATAGACAAAATTCACATACTAATTGAAAAGGATAGATTTTTAAGATATGAATTTATTAACTCTACTTAAACATTTAGAACTCTCTCAGTGGAAAAAAAGGGTAATACCAGAAGTGAAAGGTCCGATTTTAACGCGATATGATCTTCAATATAAGAGGGCTCCAAAAGGCGATTTTGCTTCAAGAACATCGGGCTCAACAGGAATGCCTGTTGAAATTCAACGAACATTTTTATCAAATGCTTGGTGGAATGCAACAAATTTGCTAGAAGCTATTTGGGCTAAACGCGATCTTTCTCAAGTATTTGCAATAATTCGTCCTAATATTTTAAATGAAATAACTCTTTCTGACTGGGGGCCTTCATTTGCCCTTCTTGGTAAGACCGGACCACTTTATGCTCATCCAGTAAAAGGGGATATAAATAGCTGGTTGCAAAAAATTCAACCAGGTTATTTAATGACCTTCCCTTCGATTTTAGAAACAATTGACTTAAAGGCGCTTAAAAATCTTAAAGGGATTAAAACAACAGGTGAGAGCCTCGTAAATAGAAGTCGTATGATTGCTGATATGTATTCGTGTGAAGAGGTAGGAACGATTGCGATTCAGTGTCCTGATCAGATGGAGAATTATCACGTAATGGAAAATATCATTGTTGAGATTTTGGATGAAGATGATAAGCCTTGCCAGATCGGAAGGGTTGTGTTGACCGATCTTACGAGCAGATATTTGTATCGATATGATATAGGTGATTATGCTGAGTTTGGTGAGTGCAAATGTGGCCGGGGCTTACAGACAATCAAAAAGATTTTTGGAAGGCGCCGTAATATGGTTGTATTGCCTGATGGATCAAGACACTGGCCTAGGTTTGGGTCTATTTTCTTTAGAGATATTGCCCCGATTAAGAGATTTCAAATGGTTCAGTTAAACAGGGTTACATTAGAGCTTAGAGTTGTTATTGATAATCCTCTTTCTGATGTGCAATACGATGCTATTTGTAAATTGGTTCATCAATGGATAGGATACCCTTTTGAGATTCGAATCTCCTATCTAGATGAATTTTCACCTGGAAAATTTGAAGAGTTTATTAGTCTTGTAATTACAGAGAAGTGTTCTGAAAGTTCATGCTTATGAATATACATCAGTTATATCGGTGATCTTTAAAGATGAAACTTCTTATTTATAGCCATTTGACTTTGAATTAAGACCATGGCTTCAATAGCATCTTGATCTTATTACATGCCTGCATCGGATCTGTAATAACAGAGTCCTGCTTCAGCATCGCCTAACGGCTGATAAAAAATCGAAGCCCTCTTTTAGCTTAAGTGAAATTTTAAATTTAATTCACTATAATCTAAAGTGCTCTTTTTACCACCAGTCTTAATTGAAAATCAAATAACTATAAAAGTGTGGTTGGAATATCACAAACTGTAAAGGGTCTTCATCGGGAAGTCAAATTTATGGAGTAACCTCAGGATTAAGATATGCACGGGAAAGCTTTATTGCTGCAAAAATACAATGTTAAATTTTTGAAGAATTTATAAGCCATGTAATTAGGGGACAGCGATCAGAAAGTTCATATGTAGTTGCAAATTGAATGTGATCCCATTTTGGAAGTTCTGAAAGTTTAGGGAAATAGTAGATTAAATCAGATCCTTTGTAGAGATCTAAAGTGGGATGGTTGTAAATTGGTTTAAGAATCTTGTAAATATTTTTTACAGGTATATAGGGGTCTGCAAGTGATTGTGCTAATCGCCATTTTAAAGCATGGAAACTAAGACCTTCTTTATTTTTAAGGATCTCATGAATGTCCTCCTTTTCTTCAGGGGCAATAAATGTTCGAAGAATGAGTTTGCCGTTATTTTTAAGTGCTTTTTTTATCTGTTGAAAAAACAGTTCGGGCTTTTCTTGAAAAACTGTAAGGCAGCCATCTCCAATTACTGTGTCAAATTCATTTTCAAAAGGGAGGTTACTCCAATCTCCTAAAATTGCATTTTCAGGGTATTGTTTAATCATCTGAGGATTGTTATCGATAGCAATTGTTGCTAGAGATTTTAATTCAGCTGTTACGCCTAAAAGGAGTGTTCTAGAACCTGGTTTAATCTCCATCTTAAACAGTGAGACGTCCTCAGGTGAAGGTCTTAGAGGAGCTCCCCATTCATCAAATCGCTTGGCTATTTTTCCCCATAATTCCATTTAATAACTGCTCCGAAATAATGTGTGATTCAAAGTTTAAAATTGTATTTCTCTATTGTGCTACCGATTGCATTCCTAAATAGGAGCTTGCTGCCGGGGCTAATACTTGTTGATTTTCAATAATAATAGTTTTTGCAGGGTTTTGACATCCATTTACTATTAAGTAGGCCTCTCCATTTTTGCCGCCTAAGACATATGATACAGCCATCATGGTACCGCCATTTAATCCTGATGTTTCCATGACTCGATTAACGCAGGCTAAACTTGTTGGCATAAGGCTCATATAGACAGCAGATCCTGGGATAGTATAAAAACTATCGTTTGTTCCCTGAACAGCGATTATGCCGTTCATAAAGGATTTGCCTACGTAACCAAATCCGCCATTAGAAAAATCTGGAATTGTATTTGCATCTGTTGTAAATCCAACTTCGTGTGCATTCCAATTTGAACTTAATTTTAGCGGGGAGTGAGGGGTTTTAGAAAAAGTATAAGGATCTTTGAGTATGTTTGCTTTTGTTACTGACATTTCAATAATGGTAAGAAGAGATTGGCGAATGTTTAAGAACTTTTGTAGATCAACAGTCGGATTTGGAATTTCAAAATCCCCATTGCTATTTCGTAGTTCCGGGACTAATCTCATAAGGCCTTCAATTGAACTTAGGTCTTCTTCAAGTTTTTGGACTATTTCAGTTGCCTTTGTTTCATCAGAGTTTGATAGAGTTGTTTTTCCGAACCAAAATCCTCCCCCTAATAATAGCAATCCAATTAAAGACAAGTAAACTTTATTCATTTGGAACCTCATATAAAAAGAATTAGAATATACAACTATTTTTTTCAGAGCAATCAAAAAATTTAGGAAAATTTATGCATAAATTGATCTGCAAATAGAGTGAATAATGCAATATGACTTGTTGCTATTAAGATATGAGCTAAATCACCGTAATAGGGTTCTAATTTAAATAGTGTTCCAAAAAAAAGACCTTGAATTAGTTGAATTGTAAAATAAAGGATAGATCTATCGAATGCTTCTGTAAATCTTTCGGCATCATTTCTTTTATTGTGATAATAAAGCAGGGTTTTAATTCCAAAATATATGGTTGTTAATCCATATATTTTACGGCAAGATTCAATTCCTATAAATTCGGCATTATTTCTAAAATTAAGCTGGCTAGCAATTTTTTCTATAATTTTGCCAAACAATATGGAGGAGGCAAAATTTACCCCTCCAATTGTTGCGGAACCGCAAATTAATCCTAGGCAGTCCATAAAAAATTAGGTTATGTTCGCCATTTCATCTTCAATAGAATCTGTTTTTACGTGGCCAAGGAATTCAGGCATCTCTAAACCTGCCATTCCAGCAACATCGTGGAGAGCGGGTAAGGATTTCACAAATTGGCTAAGAAAATTCGAGGTTGATGAGCCTTTAGAGGGATCACCACCATTACCACTGTCCCAGACAGTAATTTTGTCAATTTTGATGTTCTTGATTGCTTCAGTTTGAAGTTTTACAATCTCTTCTAATTTCTCAATGAGAAGCATAGTCGAGGCGCTTTTTGAATCTCCATTACAAGCGTCAACAAGTCCTTTATATCCTTTTGCTTTCGCATCAAGAAGTTTCCAGATACCTTCAGCTTCAGCCTCTTTCATCGCAAGGAGCGCTTCAGCTTCACCTTTAGCAATAACAACTTGTCTTAGAGCTTCAGCTTCAGCTTCAATTTGAATTTTTCGTTTTTGTATTTCTTGAGGAACGATTTGATCAGCTTTTAAGAATTCTGCTTGAGACAGAGCTCTTGCCTTTTGAATTTCTGTTTGGGCTTCTTCTTTTGCAACCTGGCTTCTACGTTGGGCTTCCGCCTCTTTTTCAGCAAAAATTGCGTTTGTAAGAGCGATATGTGCTTTAGAGTCATTCTCACCTTTAACAGCTTCTGCGTTAAATGAGGCTACAGAGACTCTTCGATCTCTTTCTGCGAGGGCTTTACCAATATCGCCTTGCTTCTCTTGCTCGGCAACATCCACTTTTGCTTGGTTTACGGCAGTAGCAGAGGCTTTTTTTCCAATACTGTCGATATATTCAGATTCGTCAGTAATGTCAGTAATGTTAACGTTCAGAAGGGTAAGTCCAATTTTATGAAGCTCAGGCTCGATGTTTTTCTTAATTGAGTCAAGGAAGCACTCTCTATCTTGGTTGATTTCTTCAATACGAAGTGAGGCGACTGTTAGTCTTAATTGACCGACAATAATCTCTGTTGCCATTGACTCGACACTTTTAATATCAAGATCAAGCATACGTACGGCTGCATTATTCATAATCTCTGATGTGATACCAACAGCTACTGTAAATGTACTTGGTACGTTTACTCTAATATTTTGGTGTGAAAGGGCTCCTTTTAGAGGAATATGAATGGTTCTTGGAGTAAGGTCAAGGAACGCGCAACCTTGGATGAGGGGCCAAACGAATGTACCGCCACCATGGTAGCATTGTACGGTTTTGTTTCCTCGTATACGACCATATACAACAAGCACCTTGTTTGATGGACAACGTCTATAGAGTTTAGCAAGAAAATAGACGCTAGAGAATACAAAAAGTAAAAAACCTAGAACACTTGTGCTTAAAAAAGAAATATCCATATCCTACCTTACAGGAGAGACAAACACTGTTCGCTCATCCGCTTTTTTTATAATTTTTACTTGAGTAAATGATGCAATCTCTTCACCGGTCAAAGAGATAGCATTTACCTCATGTGTGAGGTCATAGAGAGATAGAGAAATTTTCCCCGTCCCATTCTTGCTGATTTGATTGTAAACTGTTGCCTCTTTGCCAATAGCGTCATCTAGAGAGAACCTATTTCCAGGGCTATGAAGTCTCTTTGCCATTTTAAAAATCAGACCTGTTACTAGAAGTGCCATTAATCCGCCAAGAAGACCAAATCCTGCTGAGTATAGAGTAGTTAATCCAAATTCTTTTTTACACGCTAGGCCTATCCATCCAAACATCATTAAAAAGCCTGTAATAGCTTGTTTAGAAAGCCATTTTACTTCTCTAGCATCAAAATCAATTCCATGATCTCCGCCTTCAGAATCCATGATTCCAAGAAAATTAAGGGAAAATTGAATCACGAGCATTCCGGATCCTGAGAGGGCAGCAAACCATAAAAGAGTGTCCTGACTAACAATTGTACTAAATTGTTGAAGTGATTCCCGTATCATGACTGCGATTTTATCAGAGGGGGGGTATACTAGCAAGTTTTACAAATTTTAAGAGAAATAGAAAGGGTAAATGTTGTTGGTGTCATTGGAAATGGTTTGATTTTAGCTGGACCCCAATAATTATTTTCTCCAGGATTTTCATAGGAGATTAAGAGCTGCTCACCTGGTTTGATTGTTTTTTTAGTAATATAGATCACTTCAATTGGCATCGGTTCTAGATCATAGGAGTTTTTTGAACAGCTAGATACAAGATGTGCAACAAGATTTGGTTTTGAGGAATGATTGATAAATCTTGTAAAATTTCCTTTCTTTAGAGCATCAAGTTGAAGGGAGTAAAGACGGTTTGGGTGGTAAGGGCGATCCGGATGTATAAGCAGTTGATCTTCTTTATTTAAGCGAATTTCAGATAAGAGCTCAAACATGTAGCCGGTATCATTTGGATCATTTGTGGGAACTAATGCAAGTATTCCTGAGTAAGGGGCTATCACCTGGTTTTTTAAAATAGGATCTGCTTCAGGATGAAGAAAAATGCCATAGCCTAAGTTGTTAGGTAATTTTTTACGTACAAATTGATTTTTTAATTCTGGTTGTGAAATTTCAGGTAAGGAATTTAATATCCCTTTTAAGAGTTTTTTATCAGCGCGTATTATATTTTTGTTTTGAATAGTGGCTTCTCTAGAAATAATTGGAATAATTTCCTTTTTTATTAACTGCCTTGGTAGATTGAATTTCATAATAACCGCCATATTTACATACTACATAATATCATTAATAGATCTTATCTGCAATTAAAGGTTTGAACTGGCTCTAATATAGAGAGCCTGGTTATAAAATAGATTCTATAGTATATTTTGTTTTTCAAGGCGGGGTTTATGGAATATTATTGGCGCTTTAGCCTGATTTTTTGTTTAGGAACAAGTGTTTTATTAAATTCATCAGAGTCTGTAATAAAAAAGGTAGAGGATGATTCTAGATATTCACGGATATTCGCCTCAGGGCAAGCTTACTATTACCATTTAAAGATCGACGATTCCGGTAGCGGAATTACGGCTACTCCTTATCCATTTAAAGGGTGTGTTGCTGGTTTTACTTTTGGATATGAGTATAAGAAGCCTAATAATTTATATGCAGTTCTTCAGGCGTCTTATGCACTTGGAACTATTAGGATTCATGACACCGGAAATAATAGAAGGTTCATACATGATGAGATTTTAGAGACAGATTTGGCTATTATCGATCATTAACTAAGAGTGCGATCTGTTTGTTGACTCCATATACAGGTGCAGGATTTAGATGGAATATTCAGCACCGGAGTGCCGGTACTCTTGCAGCCTTGAATTTTGACTATTATAAAATCTATATTCCACTTGGTCTAATAGGAAGTTATGTCCCAAGTAAAACAGTAAATATCAGTCTTGATTTTGAATGGATGCCTGATGTTCTTTCTATGATGTCAATATCAACTTTAAAGGGTGCTTTTTGGGAATTGAAGCGGATGAATAATTATATGGTTCAGTTGCCGTGTCTATTCACATTCGCAAACAGATGGGAATTTGGTCTCACACCGTTTTGGATGCTATTTGGGGATGGGGCCTCTATTGCTGTTACGAATCTAGGCGTTGGTCTAGATTTAGATAAGCAGATCACAAATGATTGGGGTGGAAGGGTTTCATTAGGAGTCCATTTTTAATGAGAAGGCTAATTTTTTTATTATTTCCATTTATAATTTTTGCAAATTCTCCAACAGCTGTTCATTTAGATGTTTTTTATAGATCAGCTATTAGGCAAGTTAGAAATTCTGTTCATGGAGCCCCTTTTGAATCAGGATTTGGATTGCAGCATTTTATTCTCTGGGATTATTGTGAAAATGCGCCCAAAAACCAATCGTATGTAAATTATTATGCCGAGCTATATTTATTTCTAGTAGAAAAATCGATTTCAAAAGTAATCCTTTTTCCAAAGGATCCGGAAGGTGCCGGGAATGATTTTTTTCGAATTAGTAATCAAGATATTTCAAGTGACGATAATTTTGCATTTTGGCTCAATTTAATTTCTAAAAATGGAATTAAAATTGAGGTTCTTTTTGAGTTTGATGCCTTTAATAATAGTGAGTTATATAGCCCATTGTATGATCTTCCGCCAAACCCGAATGATTTCTATTTTAAGGATTTGCCACAAAAAATGAATTGGTTAGGTCAACTCATGAAAATTGTTCCCGGTGTAATTCAGGGAGTTGCAATTGATCCCGAAGGTCCGGGTAGTGGCGGCAATGATGGTTATCAACAAGTAATTAATTATGTTGATCAGTACAGATTTAGTGTGGGTCCCTCAAGTTTAGCAATAGGTATGACTTTTGGCATTGATGCAAAACCTATGACTTTTGCAAATTTAGATACATACCCAATTAATTCGGCCTATATTACACCAAGTGGGACACCATCGACATATTTTCCCACGACAATTCCGGCCTATAGAAATGGAAATTCAGAATCGCTTTTAAATTCGGTCTATCTCCAAGCGTACGAACCTGATTTTAACCTTGTTTTTACTGAGAATTTAGATCCGGTAACAGCAGCAAATACATTTGTTCAGGCACTACAAGATATACCTTATAAAACTAGTTATGGAGAAATAAGCACAACAGAGGGGAGCTTAACTGGAACATATGTTGATGGAGGTCAATTTGTAAGTGTAGGTACAATTACATGTACTCAAGGAGAAGCTTTGTGTTCCTATGATGGTTCTGAGTTTGAAAATGAAATCTATGCGGGAGCTTATCTTGATTACAATGATAATGGAACTATTGTTCCTCTTGGGCAGGTCGGTAATAGTCCATCTTCGCGCGATCCTGTAGCTAAGACTTTCTATTTGGCAGATCAAACAAATGGAGCTAATGTAACGGTAACAGGGGGGCAATTTATACTATCTCAATTCGGAATTGAAATTTTAAGTGGAGGTATACTTAATACACTTTCCACATTCGTTGAACATCCGAATGAGAAAATTGCAGCTGTAGATGGACCAATTCCTTGGAATGGCACTGGGTATGAATTAAATTCCCACAAATTTAATTTTCTTACAAATGCATCAGTCAATCTTACAGATCAACATTTTCTTGGTCCTGAGGTTGTAATGAAATGGATTTTTCCTCCGATTACAAAACAGATTGCTTCAGGGATTAATTTTTTATTTAGCGTCCAATATGATGCAGTTGCGGGAGTAAATCTTTTCTTTGGCAATTGGACTCTTTCTAATTATATGACCTTTGTAAACACTTTTATAGGACAGGTGAGTGGAGATAATCCCACAAGTCCGATTTTTACAGGCAGTAACACAAATGGTGTCGGATTGCCTTCCACAAATATTGGCATTTACGATTATTATTTACTTCTCAATACGAATGCAAATCCTAATCAAAATCCAATCCCACCTGAACTTCCCGCAACGACTCCAAGCCCTCCGAATCCATGGTTTCCTGAATTTCTCCCACATTAATTGAATCAAATTGAAATCTACTTTATAATAGAATCTATTAACCTCTGCTTTTGAAAAGGAAATTGATATGAAAAAGACTCTGTTTGCTTGCTTGCTTTTCTTATTAACGACTTTTTTGGGGTTCACAAAAATAGATCACTTTTCAAAAGGTATGTTACTTGAATGTCGACCTGAAAAAACCCAAAAATTGTTTGATTTTTGTTTGATTAATGAGATTGCTAAAAAACCGGTTTACTATATTGGTAATGGTGAAGAAGCTATAGCCTTTGCAACTTCAGATGACAAATATGTTTTGAAATTTTTTCTGAAAAGACAAATTTTAAAAAAATTATTTTTTAAACCTAAGAAAAAGTTCAAGCAAGTTTTTTTGAAGGATAATGAGATCTTGACAGGGTTTGAATCTCTAAAAAAATATGAAATGGCATTGACAGCTTTGCCTGATGAGACGGGTGTTCTTGCAGTTCATGCAGGAGAATCGGTTGAAAAGCTTCCTATTTGTAAATTAATTGACTACCGAGGTAAAGAGCATCTAGTTGATCTAAATAGAGTAGCATTTGTGGTGCAGAAGAAAGCAAAAATTATCAATAAGAGGATGCTCACAGAAAGTGTCAATCAACAACTTCAAGAGCTGTTTTCTGGAATTTCAGGTAAAGGGTATATAAGCACAAGCCCTACATTTAATCCGGAAAATTTTGCAATATTGGATAATAAAGGGGTTATGATAGACGTTGGTAAACTTGAGTATGTACCAGATAAAGCATATGGGATAGAAGAAGAAAAATTCTTGAAGAGATATGAACGTTGGGTTTCAAAAAAAGCCGGATAGTGAGAGTGCGCCACCTGAATGGATAATAAGAGTGTCTTCATCAAGTAAGTCTTTTGCACTATTAGAAAGTTCATAAAAAACTTTAGCGCCATAGATGGGATCAAGAAAGATTCCTTCTTTTTTTGCGAAGGAATCGACAAAGGCAAGGACTCTTTGATTGACTGCTCCAAATGATTTATGAATGGTTAATTCATGGAAATAGACAGGGTGTTTTATATTATAAGACGTAAGTTTGTTAAAAAATTCATCTTCAGCAATTTTTACAGAGAAAATATGGACAGGGAGATCTCTTTTAAGTTCTATTAGTCCAAGGATTAGACCGATAGCACTTAATCCGGTTCCTGCATCAATAATGACTTTTGAGAAATGAACGCTTGATTCTTCCTCGTTTTTGCAAATGCTGTGCGCAAGGCTCTTTGCCCCTTCAACACACTCTGATACTTCACCGCCTTCAGGTATGATTCGGAAGTTCGAGGGAAACGCTTCTCCATTCCATAAAATTTTATCAGGAATTGCCATTCTAAGAAGATAGCTGAGATTGCCCGCAACTTTTGTAGTATGCGCCTTTTTTAAAACAAGCTTATAATCGATCTGATTTTCTGTTAGAAGCTGGACAGCGCCAAGGATAAAGTTTGAATAAGCGCTACCATAAAAGACTGCCCCTTTTTCATTTTTTAAGGCTTCAATCAAAGGGAGAAGCTTTCTTAATTTAGGCCCGCTAATACCAAAGCTAAGCTCATCTTCCCTTTTAATCCATCCAGGAAGGTGATTTAACTTATGAATTCGAGAGTGTAAATTTTTTGCTTGATGGTACATAGCTTCTCATGATACAAGAACTATAAATTAGGATGCTATTTCCAATATTTATTAAAATGATAAAGGGTTAAATGAAAAATAATTTTTTGATTTTAGGTAGTCTACTTCTGACTCAGATTATTTCTTTGAATTGCTATGGGGATATTGCGATTGTTGCAGGATATTCGCAAATAGATACATCTAGTAGTAACTATCCATCATACCCTTTGGCAGATTCATTTAATTTATATGGAGGGGCTGCGGTATCAATAGGAGTGCCGTCAGAAAATCAGGGAATAATTACTTGTACCGGAATTAACCCATATACGGGAACAGTTCTATGTGGTGGCTATTATGAGGTTCAGAATTCTATTTTACCGTTCATTTATAGAGGTTCGGTAGTTGGTGATCTAGTTAGTTCAATTGAAATTCCAAGTAATCCAATCGCCCTTATAAATTGTGTTGCTATAGCTCCGAATGGAACAGCTGTTTTTGGAGGGTTCAATGCTAATAATCTTCCTGTTATATTCACCCTTTCTTCAGAAGCATCAGAAGTTACTCTTGTGAATTTCCCAAATTCAAGTGAAGCTCAAATTACCGCGGTAGCAATTGATTCAAATGGAAGAGCTATTTTTGTGGGGCAAATGCAAGGGGATTTACCTATTATTTATAGTCTAGAATCGGGTGCCTCAGAGGCTACTCTTGTAACTCTTCCCAATGCAAATACAGGGTTTATTAATTGTATTGCAATAGGTTCTGATGGGACAGCAATTTTAGGTGGGAAGGATACCAGTATAGGAAGTGGTGTCGCTCTCATATATTCAATCTTACAAGGAAGCAATGATGCAACTTTAATAACAACAGCAAATAGTAATGATAATAGTATTATTAATGGAGTTGCAATAGGTCCTGATGGAACAGCTATTCTAGTCGGTTCTATATGTAGTGCGCCAATTTATCCACTTATTTATAGAGTTTTTTCAAGCAGTACT
>CAMBTZ010000036.1 GCA_945870925.1 Chlamydia trachomatis
AGGGGACTCTTACTTAAATAGATAGGTGATTAATGACTTCAGAAGGGGTATAAAGATTTAAATTGATCGCAATCCGTTCGGCTTCAAGAAGGAGCTTTCCGAGCTGTTTGCCGGGTTTAAGGCCTCGCTGTATAAGATCAGCTGCAGAGACCACGGTTCTATTTTCTTGAATTCGGCGTATAGATAGATGTAATTTATCCATCAGAGACTGGTGATGTGTGATAAAAAATTTTGAATTTATGTGAAATGAGGCTATTTTTAAACAAATTACTGCATGAGGAAGAGCATACATTTGAGCAAGATCATATAAATCAAGATTTTCACAATGATACCAACGATCTAATTCCTCGGTAAATTTTCGATCTTTATTAGAAAGCTTTAAGTAATCGCAGACATTAAGTTTCTCTTTTAAACTAATTTCTGGAAAAAGCTCATAAAGCTTTGCAATTACTGGCGCTTCTTTTGGAAAAAGAGAAATAAATTTAACTCTCTCTTCAATTTCTTCAATTCCAAGGTCAGCAAGTTTTGGAAAAATAACCTGCAGCAGATTCAATCTAAATAACATGACTAATGATTCATCAAAGTGTGCGACCTTAGCCATCTTTTCAAACTCTTGCGTGACCCGCTCCATAGCAACTGCCGGAAAGAGTTCCTCAGAGTGAAATAATATTGCTTCAATAGTTTTTGGATCAATTGCAAAACGGAATTTTGAAGCGTACCTGACAGCCCGTATCATACGAAGGCGATCTTCTAGAAATCTTTCATGCGGATTTCCAATCGCTCTGACAACTTCTGCTCGAAGATCATTTTCTCCACTCACATAATCATAAATAACTTCTTTCAAAGGATCATAAAACATCCCATTAATCGTAAAATCTCGCCTATGCGCATCTTCAATTGGATTAGCCACATCCACTTTCAGAGGACGCCTACCATCACTAAAACCACTCTCTTTTCTAAAGATTGCTACTTCAAAATGATGTCCCTCTTCAACAACAATAATAATGCCAAAATTAATTCCAACAGGTATTGTTTTAGGAAAAAGTTTTTGCGTCTCTTCCACCGAAGCGCTTGTCACAATATCAATATCATTAGAGGGATGTCTCATTAAAAAATCGCGAACCCAGCCCCCTGCAAAATAGGAAACATGCCCGTGATCAACAAATTTCTGTACGATTTTCTTGGCTGTGTTATAAAGGATCATATGTATGTTCATCCTATCACGACCCTGCTTCTTATGTCCATAGCACTTCTTTGCTCTAGCTGTTATGAAAAAGCAGATTCTGCGAAAACAACTAATTATAAGAATCTTCACTTAGAAAAGGCCAATTTTCAAGGACAAAGACTTGAGGAGGCCAATTTTTCAGGCGCCCACCTTAATTCAGCTAATTTCTCTTATGCAAATATCGACAAAGCCTATTTTATAAAAGCTGACCTAACAAATTCAAATATAACCTTTGCAAAAAGTGAGCATGTAAATTTTGAAGAAGCAAACTTAACTGATGCCGATCTTTCTCATGGTAATTTCAGCTACTCTTATTTTGAAAAAGCCCAGCTTTCTAATGTCAAAGCAGAGAGTGCCAATTTCCAGGGGGCTAAAGGGCTTAGTAATGAAACAATTGCCAATCTTAAACGATCCGGTGCTATTTTCTAATATAGTGAATTAAATTTAAAATTTTACTTAGGCTAAAAGAGCGCTTCGATTTTTTATCAGCCGTTAGGCGATGCTGAAGCAGGACACTGTTTTTACAGGGCCGATGCAAGCAGATAGAAAAGCGTAGATGATCTTGACGCATATGTGAAATTTTACTTTTTATTCACTATAATACCAATTAAAAAAGTTGCGCAGGCACAGACTCCCGCGCTATACTTACAGCATGACAGATTATAGCACACTTGAAAACTCCTTTGAAAGCCGTAAAGAGCAACGAAATCAAAGAAAACATTGTCAGCAAAGGGACAGATCTAAGTATAAAAAGACCGATCAAGGAAAAATTGAGCTTATAAGGCCACCTGAGAATGCCAAACGTGGTAGAGTCATAACTATTTCAACTGGTACTATTTTAGTTAAAATTGAAGAACAAATTATTAGCTCTTCGCTAAAAGGCTCCCTCAAAAAAGAAGTGACCCGCAATAAAAACCTAGTAACCGTAGGTGATTTTGTCTGGATCGATGACAGAGGTCAAATTGCAGCCGTAGACCCACGTTATTCCTGCCTATCAAGAGCTGACACCCTTCATCACAGGAAACAACACCTAATTGCAGCTAACATTGACCAGGTCCTTATTGTAGCATCCGTGGAAGACCCGGCATTAAAACCCTCCCTTCTGGACAGGTTTATTATAGCAACAGAAAGGGGCGGCATGCATCCTGTAATCATTATTAATAAAATCGACCTCGCAAAAGATTTAGCTCTTTTAGATGAACTTGAGACTATTTACACAGCACTTGGCATCCCTTTCATACGAGTGAGTGCTCTGCACGGGATTGGTATGGACGCCCTTAAAGCTATTGTTAAAGGAAAAGCTTCTGTTTTTTCAGGTCAATCAGGCGTTGGCAAAACTTCGCTTATGAATGACCTCACAGGCTGTAATAGAAAGGTGGGAGCTGTTGTTCAAAAAACGAAAAAAGGGTCCCACACAACAAGTTACGCCGAACTCTTCTCCATCGGTGAAGATGCCCTCTGTATCGATACTCCAGGAATTAAATCATTTGCGCTCTGGGACATTACTACAGAAGAACTCACTACCTACTTCTCCGACCTACAAGCATTTGCACCAAGGTGCAAATTTAATCCCTGCAGCCACACCCATGAACCAGGTTGTGCCGTCAAAACTGCCGTTGATCAAGGCCTTCTCTCCCTCATCCGCTACAACTCCTACATCGCAATTTTAGAAGCTCATGACGAACCTAACTCGCTTCGCTAATAAGCCAATCCCTAGATTATTTGTTGCAAAATTGGGGAGTAGGTGATAATAATTCTAGTATGAGCAGGATTAAAGATATTCGAGGAATTGAGGTTTTAGATTCACGAGGAACCCCTACAGTTGCTGTTGTTGTTAGTTTAGAAAATGGGATGCAAGGGATGGCGATGGTGCCATCAGGGGCCTCTACCGGAATGAATGAGGCGATTGAACTTCGGGATGGCGATCCAAAAAGATATTTCGGGAAGGGTGTCTTGAAAGCTATCTCAAATATTGATGATTGTATTTTGCCGGCTTTGAAAGGGAGAGATCCTTGTTATCAGAGTGATATTGATGGGATCATGATTGATCTAGATGGAACCGATAACAAAGCAAGACTTGGAGCAAATGCGATTTTAGGTGTCTCGATGGCTGTTGCAAGGGCTGCTGCTAATCTTAATAACACTCCTCTTTATCTCTATATCCAGCAGCTTGCAAAAGGGATACTCTCTTTTCCAATGCCTATGATGAATATCCTCAATGGAGGCGCTCATGCTAATAATGATATCGATTTTCAGGAATTCATGATTCGTCCTATTGGATTTTCATCCATGCATGACCGTATACGCGTGGGAGCCGAAGTTTTTCATTCACTAAAAAAACTACTCTCTCAAAAAGGGTTGTCCACAGCAGTTGGTGATGAAGGTGGATTTGCCCCTCATCTTTTATCTAATGTTGATGCACTTGAATATATTGTCCGGGCTATTGAAAAATCTGGATACATACCGGGCATAGATGTTAGCATTGCTCTTGATTGTGCAGCCTCATTTTTTTATGAAGATGGATTGTATAGAGGTAAATCAATTGAAGATCACATTGATTATTTAGCCTCTCTTTGTAAGCAATTTCCTATTGATTCTATAGAAGATGGTCTAGATGAAAATGATTGGGATGGATGGAAACTACTAACAGAATGCCTAGGTAATAAAATCCAAATTGTTGGTGATGATATTTTTGTAACAAATCCTCTCTTTCTACAAAAAGGGATAGATCTTGAAATTGCAAATGCAATTCTTATCAAACTAAATCAAATAGGAACTCTTACAGAAACACTTGATACAATTGCAATGGCCAAAGAAAGTGGCTATAGAACAATTATTTCTCATAGATCTGGAGAGACTGAAGATACTTTTATTGCCGATCTTGCAATTGGAACAAATGCAGGTCAAATAAAAACAGGCTCACTATCCAGATCTGATCGCACTTCAAAATATAATCGTTTACTTCTCCTTGAAAAGAATTGTTAATATCTAGTAAAAGTTTTACTTTGTAACATTTTCAAAGGACATGAGATATGCGTAACATAGTTTATTTTTTATTAGTTTCAATTTCGACTCATCTTTTTGCTGACGATCAGAATTCAGAAACAATTTATAGCTCAATTAAACCACTTTTAGAAAAATTCACAAGACCCTTTACAGTTTTTGACTACGACTCAGAAAACAATTACTTATCATTCCGAATTGCCAAAGAATTTCCATTAGCAACTTGTGTTATTGGCGGAAGAAATTCTGAAGTACTAAGTAGCATGCTCCCTTTATGCAGCGAAGCTACTGAATTGAAAAACATCATACTTCTAAACAAATCATTATCGATTGCAGATTTGAAGAACCTTGCTCACACAGAACATTTTGATATGATGCTCTCATTTAATCCTAATCCGGTAAAAAATCTCTTTGCAATTGCTAAAACATTATCCGATACTGTTATTACTTCAAATGGTCAAGAGCAAGGAATCAAAATTATTCAGGGAAATGGTACTCTTAAAATTAAAAAGCATTGGTTTTCAAATGAAAAACCAACAATTCCACTTATTATTGATGAAAAACATCAAATGATGATCCTTTCTCCCGCAGACTCAAAATGGGCATTTAATGTAACTAGAGCTCCCGGGATTTCCCTTGTTACATTTTTAGCTCTTCAAGGAAGCTGGCCAGATCTCACGAAAGTAGAAAATGCTATCTCTTCAATTTCATGGAAATTTCATAAACATTTAGACCCATGGAATATTTATGTTACAGGTAGAGACATAGAAGTGCTTCCTTTTTCGCAGGAATCAAATCTTAGCACAAGCACAAAACAGTATATAACAGATCTCCTACATATGACTCCCGCTGATATTAAAAAAACTCTTACTATTAATGCATTGCAAGAAAATACAAAATTGCCAGAATAAGAGATAATGAGAAAACAGACGATACTATAGTGAATCTGTGCGAGGGGAATTTTAAAAGTTCCCCTTCTATCAAAGAAAATTTAAAGGACTATATTACTCAAAGTAGGCCTTAAGACCTTCAGCGTTAGCTTTCATCCCTTTTTGTCCTTTATGCCAATTTGCAGGACAGACTTCGCCGTGTTCTTCAAAGAAAATGAGCGCATCAAGTATACGAAGGGCTTCATCAACACTTCTTCCAAGTGGCAGATCATTTATAAGTTCGTGTCTAACAACTCCTGCTTTATCGATAAGAAATAGACCTCTATAGGCAATTCCTTCATCTTCTTTTAGAACGCCAAATGATCTTGCTATATTTTTAGTTGTATCAGCAAGGAGAGGATAAGTAATCCCCTCAATACCAGCATTTTTACATGGAGTTTTAAGCCACGCAAGATGACAATAAGGGCTATCAACCGAACAACCAATGACTTGACATTTTCTCTTCTCAAATTCAGGTAGTCCATCTTGAAAGGCATGAAGCTCTGTCGGACAAACAAAAGTAAAATCAAGCGGATAGAAAAAAAGAAGAGTGTAACTGCCTTTAAAATCTGAAAGAGAAAAATTTTTCTCAATCTTATCTCCATGGACAACTGCAGTTGCTGTAATATCCGGTATTTTTTTCCCTACTAAAGCCATTTTTGCTCCCTTCCTATTGTGGTTAATCCGCCATGTCCCGGATATACAACTAGATCATCTGGCAAATGTTTAATTTTTTCAAGCGAAGCTTTCATCATTTTAGGATCTGATGTCGGAAGATCTGTCCTCCCATAAGTCCCTCTAAATAAAGTATCACCTGATATTAAGACTTTTTCATTATAAAAATAGAGAAGTACGCCTCCTCTACTATGGCCAGGCGTATGTATCACTCTAAATTGGAGCTCCCCGACTTGCCTCTGCTCACCATCTTCAATATAGCCGTCAGGCTCGACACCTTCTATTCCATAAGTATTAGGTATCCCATCACTTCCAGGATCTATTAAATTACCGGCATCTTCACTGTGTATATAAACAGGCCAACCCATCTCTCTTTTCAATCTTGCAACGTCTGCAATATGATCAAAATGAGAGTGTGTAAGATAGATTCCAATAACGGTTAATTCATGCTTTTTAATGAGCAGCAATAATCTCTCGGTGCTGTCATGGCCAGGATCAATCACAATTGCTTTATGTGACTTTTCGCAACCGATTAAATAGGCATTTGTTTCCAAAGGCGCTGCTATAACTTTTTCAATGATCATGTGCAGTCTATAATAGAATATTGCCATTTTAAATAAAATATGTTTAGCTGCAAAAATAGGTGATCTTTAAATGAAATACTCGATGTTTTTTCTTTTAATCTGTTTTAATTTGATTTCTGATGAACTAGATTGGAAAAAACAGGACGCCTATATTCAATTAAGTAGTGTAGAAATTCAGACTCCTGTTCCCGGGAAAGGCTCTTTAATTAGGTTCGATCCAGCAGATCCAGATCTACGAAAAAATTTTGAAACAACTCCAAAAAGAGACGGGATAGTCTGTAGAATTCCCGGAAAATATTTAGTTTTTTCAGCAATTCAACCGGCTACATTTTGCAGAGGTCTTAGTGGTTATATCGATTGTTGGTTTGAAATAAACGGAGCAGCACTACCCGGTTCAAATGCACGGCAATATGTTGATGAGATTTCTTATGTTGCAGAATTAACTTTGATCACCCTTATAGAATTAAAAGAGAATGACATCTTATCATGCGCATTTTCTGCAAGTGGCCCAAATATTGGAACTATATTTATCCAAAGCTCATTAAGCAGCGAACCAAGCGTAACAAGCTTTGCATTATCAGCTTATAAAATATGTGAATAGAATGAACGAAAAAAAATTCAAATTAATAGTCGCGATATTTTTAAATATAAGCACTACGCCTTTATATTGCATTGATCAAATTAATAGGAATCAAAACTCCTATATTCAAGCTGCTAGCTCATTAAATCAGCTTCCAAATTTGGTGACAGGCTCCTATATTTTAATTGATGCAAGTGCAGCAGATCCCATAAAAAATTTTGAAACGGCCCCAAATAATACTGGGGTAATTTGCAAAAATGCAGGCACCTATCTTATTTGCTCAGGTACACAAATAGGAGTTACCGCAGAAGGAGTTGGTGGTTATTTAGATAGTTGGTATGAACTCAATAATCAACCAGTACCTTATTCAAATTCCAGACAATATGTAAATCAGAATTCAAAAATAGCACTAGCTACTAATGTTTTTATTATGAAACTTAAAGAAAATGACTTCTTTGGAGCTAAATTTATAGCGAGCGGTCCAAATATTGGATTAATCTGCATTAAGAATCTACCAAATGGCGAGCCTGATATCTTAAGCTTTGGATTAACCTTACTAAAAATTGATTAACCTATGAAATTTATGAAATTAAATTTATCAGCTCTTATCTCGTTTCTTTTATATTGCTTACCCTATTTAAATGGAGCATCATCAGAAGCGTATGCTCAGATTTTTAGTTCGATGACCCAAAAAAGTGAAAAAATTGTTGGAAGTCTACTCAAAGCCGAAAATGTATTTATAAATAAAAATTTCAAAATCTCTGAAAATTATGATTTTCTTACTTGTCAGATCGATGGAGTCTATTTTGTCACCTCATCTATACAAGTTGCCGCGTTAAATCTTGGAATAAATGGTCATTTAGGCATGTGGTTTGAAGTGAATCACAAACCGCTATCTGCATCAACTGCTAGATTATACGTTACTGAAAATGCACCAATTTCTCTCCTAACCACCCTTTTTTTAATAAAACTGAAAAAAGGTGATACAATTGGCACAAGAGTAGCTTCTAGCGGTCCTGATATCGGAATTACTTATATTGACGCTCCTTCAAGTATTGAACCAAGCATCCCTAGCTACACATTTGTAATTTATAAGGTTAATGACCTATGAATCAAATTGAATCCAAATATACTTTATTTAAAAAACTGCTCAAAAAAAAGTTCAATCAAATTCAATTTCGTATTGTTACTATTTTTCTTGTATTAATGATCTCTTCTGCCATTGCAATTATCACCCTTAATTACAAAGAAAGTCAAACTGCCATAACCGAAACATCATTAATCACAACAAGACAGATTGGTATGGGGGTAATCCAAAACCTAGACAGCCTTATCAATGGCATTCAAATTCAATCGCTATCAACAACATCTCTAATTTCACCAACCTTACTTAGCACAGAAGATAATCAGTCGGTTCAAAATTATCTAATTAATTCATTAGTGCAAAATCCCCTTCTTGCTAGAATTCACGTCGCTTGGGTAAATGGCGAGCTTATTTCTGCTACAAATTTAACCTTAACAAATCAAACACAATATCGATTTAATCTTTCTAAAAATTTACCGGCAGGGGTTAGATATGCAACTGCAACAATTACTCTTATAAACGGTGTTTTTATAGAACAGTGGAACTATCTTGATACAGATTTTAAAATTCAGGGTTCAGAACAATCTAATATAGAATCTTTTAATCCTCGAATGAGGCCTTGGTATACAGTAGTAGCTGCTTGGCCAAGAATATCCTGGACTGATCTATATGACATTTCTCCTAATTCACCAGGAGTTAGCTTTTCTGCACCTATTATTATAAACGACACACTTATTGCAGTAGTCGGAACCGACGTAACACTTGCATCTCTTTCAGAAATTATCTTAGATACTGTAGTTGGAAAAACAGGAAGCGCTTATATCTTAAATAATTATGGCGAAATTATTCTTCCAATAAATTTATCAGGAACAATTCCTTTCATCATAGAAGAAGGCTTTAGCACCTATAAAAACACAAATCAAAAAAGCTTTGTTCTTTCTGAGCAATCTATATCTTACGTTCTTGAAGTTTTCGAATTCCCATTAGATGTTAACACAGTTTGGACCATTATCTGCGCTGTCCCTTTAAGTGATTTCTTTGACCCAATCCTAAAAAGTGATATCCATTCAATTCAAATTGGCCTGATAATATTAATTATTGCCGCTATACTTATCTATTTTGCCTCAGGAAGAATTGCTAAGCCCATTAGTAAATTAGCTGATGAAGTTGAAAGAATACGAAATTTTGATTTCACCGATACTGAGCCCGTTCAATCTAAAATCTATGAAGTTTCAGTTTTAAGCTACTCAATACAAACAATGCGAAAGACGTTTGCATCATTTATAAAATATGTCCCAAAAGAAATTGTAAAAAAATTACTATCTCAAGATCATATTATTGAGACAGGTGGTGAAAGAAGAACAACAACCATTCTATTTTCCGACATTGAAAATTTCACAACCGTCACTGAAAATCTCTCTGTAGAACAAGTTAATTCTGCGCTAACTGAATATTTCGAAGTTTTTACAAAAATCATTATTGAAAGTGAAGGAAATATCGATAAATATATCGGTGATAGCATTATGGCAATCTGGAATGCACCAAATTTTGTAGCTCATCATGCAGAAAAAGCGTGTGAAGCGTGCCTCAGTTTCATCGCACTTACTAAAGATGCTAATCCTTCAAATCCATTTTTAAAAGGACTTACAAGATTTGGTATCAATACAGGTGAAGTCATCGTTGGAAACATAGGTACAACAGAGCGAATTAGCTACACGGCAATCGGCACCGTAGTTAATACAGCATCACGATTTCAAACACTTAATAAAACCTATGATACAAAAATAATTATTGGTGAAACTGTTAGAGAAAGCATTCCTGCAAGATTTATTACAAGGCCACTTGATCTCCTTGCTGTAAAAGGTCGAAATCAACCCATTCAAATTTTTGAACTCATGGGCATAAGTGAGGGAGAGCCTAAAGCACTTGTCCTAAAAATTGATCAAATCGAGTTATCCAAGGAATTTACAGAAGCCTTTAATATTTTTCATAAAGGCAATCTAATTGAAGCAAAAATTAAGTTTACAGCACTTTCTAAAAAATTTCCAAGTGATGAACCCACTAAAATCTATCTAGACAGATTACTTTAAGAAACCGCGCGGGAGAGGACTCGAACCTCTAACCTCCTGATCCGTAGTCAGGTGCTCTATCCGATTGAGCTACCAGCGCAAATGTGGTACAATTAGTGGCTACCATGATAAGGATTTTATGATTAACTGGAAAGAGATTTGGGAGATTCACTCCCCACACTTCAAAAACGGGTATGGAATTGTCCCTTTAACTAAAGATTTATCTTTCAGATTAGTCCCCGGTCCTGGCTTTGGTGACTTATCTCACCCGACTACAAATCTTGTATTGGATTTTTTAAAACCGCTTGTTATGGGGAAAATTGTAATAGATATTGGCTGCGGCTCCGGTATTCTTTCAATCGCGGCAGCACTTCTTGGTGCAAAGGCCGTATTTGCTTTTGAAATTGATGAAGATTCCATTCATCACGCTGAGGAAAATTTCAAACTTAACGGATTAGAAATATTTCTTAATAAAACACCTCCGGCAGTTGATCTAGTAACTATTAATATGATCTCATCTGAGCAGCGACTGGCTTTGGAGCAATACTCATTTATTAAAAAATTTCCTCACACACTTCTTACTTCCGGTCTTCTTAAAAAAGAAAAAAATGCCTATCTCAAAGAAATGGATGATTGGGAGCTTGTTTATGAACATTCAAAAGGTGAGTGGCTCGGACTAAATCTATTTTTTAGTAATCATAGTTTCAACCGTTAAGAGAGCGCCTGCTGTCGCAATAGCATTATTTAAAGCCTCCCTGACCTGAGTAAGAGAAAGGGGAAGAAAGGGACGTAATTCTTTAAATGCTTTAGATACTACATCTGATGCGTGGAATGCAAGCTCTGGGAAAAAATTAATATACAAATTTTTAGAACTTTCCTCTGAAATAATTGAAGAATTATCTGTTTGAACAGGAACTCCCATTTGATCAATAGCTTCAAGAAAAAGAGGCAGTGAGGCTTCTAGATCCTTTTTAATTTCCATTGAATCGTTGCCATCAAAAACTAGATTCATCCCTATTCTGATTATCGCCTCAGCAAGCATAATCGTAAAAGGCTTACCCGCAGATCCCTCTCGCAAAAGATCAATTCCTATCTGTTCTAATGGATCATTTAAATGGAGTATTTCAGCAATTACGTCTCCCTTATTTGATGAAATAACCGTTCCATCACTTTTCCGAATCAAAACATAATGGCAATGTGGACTTAAAGTTAATTTTAAACATTTTGCTAAAATTGCAATGCCTGCAAGAATTTTCTTTTTTGCTTCCTTATCAAGTGTTATGATATCGCTCATGGATCCGGATTCTAAACTGAATACAAAATATTTGCAAGACCGGTACGAAGAGGGATTTGTTCCCGGACCCGACGAGAGTTTTGATTCTTTTCAAAAAAGGATCAACCTCATCAAGAAAGTGATGATCTCACCTAAAGATTTCTTAAAAACAGCAGGGATATCCTATGTTACCATAAAAGAAATCACCCCCTATTTTTTATGCATAACAACCAAAAAAGGAATCCCGTTTTGGTTTGGCGCAATGACTCTAATTTGTGAATATGAAGGACATAAAATCCCAATTTTAGAACTTCCTAAAAAAATGCGCGGCTTATCTCTCAAAACAGAAGATCTCATCGCACATGAGCGCGTCCATTTTTATAGAGCAGCCTTTAATGAACCTAGATTTGAAGAGCTTATAGCCTACAGAACCTCCCGGTCCAAATGGCGAAAACACCTAGGCCCCCTCTTTCAAAAACCTTGGGAATCTTACGTCTGCATGGCTCTATTTATCCCCTCTACCTTCTACTGGCCCTCAATGCTCCTCACAATAAGCTATCTCTCCCTACTATTTATTAGACTCCTCCTAAATCAATTTATCCTGAAAAAAGCCTTCAAAAACCTCATCCCACTTCACCCAAACCCCGAGCAAATCCTCGCCCTCCTCACCGACTCCGAAATTCTAAAGACCTCACGCAACAAAATCCTCCCCCTCAACA
>CAMBTZ010000037.1 GCA_945870925.1 Chlamydia trachomatis
CCAGTACTTATAGCTAGATTTTATAAGTTCAGGATCTTTAATCTCTTCTTTATAAGGTTCGTGTTCAAATATTTTGAACCAATTCACAAATAGTTCCTCAAAAGTAAATGGATCTCCATAAATTATGAACCTTTTTACGAGTTTGTCAAGGTTGAATCTTTACTTTCATATAATTTTTCCTTTAATATCAGGCTATGAGCAGTAATATTCCAAAAAATTTTGATAGATCCGATCCGCAAAACCTCAAAGTAGCGCGAATCGAACCCGATATAAAATATTATATTGACATACCCTTCAAAGGGCGCGCAATTAATTCCAGCACATTAACAAAACTTATCTTATTTCTTTCGCTAAATGAGAAAGTTGAAAAATTTCTTAACCCTTCAAAAAAACTGCTCCAAATAAAAGATCTTTTTACCCTTTTAATTCAGTTAAAAATTATTTTCAAAACACTCATGATAAAAGATACAAGCCAAGATTATCAATTTGCAGAAGCGCTTTCAAAAAATTGGCATCTCATTATCGAAAACAGACAGCTTCAAAATGACCCATTAAACAAATTAATTGAATCCATCCAAACCTATCCCAAAAATGTCGATCACCCCTTTGGCTACTACCTTAACAAAATTACAGGAGAAGCCTGGCTCCCCTTCCCCTTCATCGAAATTCTCTACTCCCTTCATGAAAGCGCTATTCTCAACCCTCAAAACTCCACACTCACGACCTGGATTAAACAAATCGACGACATTCTTTACGCCAACCCAACTTTTCCATAGTATTGAGATGTCAGGCCTGACACCTCAATATCTAAAATCTCTTCTGTATAAAAATGTTTGATTTGATATAGTCTTTATCATGTTTCAGAGAGTAAAAGGATCGTTTGATATTGTTCCAGAGAGCGAGGAACGATGGAAAGAGAGCGGAGCTTGGCAATATTTTGAAGCCAAGGCGCGAGCTCTTTCTATTTTGTATGGGTTTCAGGAGATCCGGACTCCGGTTTTTGAACATACAGAATTATTTGTGCGCGGTGTTGGTGAAGCTGATGCTGTAACAAAAGAGATGTATACCTTTATAGATAAAGGAGAAAGATCTCTTTCATTAAGACCCGAATTGACAGCCCCTATTGTTAGAGCATTTGTAGAAAATGGTCTGCAAAACAAAAAATTCGATCGTTTTTTTTATATGGGTCCTTGCTTTCGTTATGACAGAATGCAAAAGGGACGATATCGTCAATTTCACCAATTCGGTGTTGAAACATTTGGACCAAAAGACCCTTATCTAGATGTTGAAATGATTTATTTTCTTTTAGAACTCTATAAAAGTTTGGGAATCAAAAAAACAACACTTAAAATCAACTCAATTGGCGATAAAGGGATTCGGGATGAATTTGCAAAGGCTCTGCAATCCTATTTTACACCTTATATAAAAGAACTGTCACTTGATAGCCAAAGACGATTAACAGTTAATCCTCTTAGAATTTTAGATTCAAAAGATCCATCTGATCAAATGATTGCGAAAAACGCCCCTACAATTTATGAGTTTTTAACACCTTTACGAAGAACATTTTTTGAAGATGTCCTAAAAGGTCTAGACTCTTTAAATCTCTCCTATGTTATTGACCCAAGCTTAGTACGTGGACTTGATTACTATTGTGATACTGTATTTGAAGTAGTAACAACTGGTGATGAAGGGGCTCAAAATGCTCTTGGTGGCGGCGGTCGTTATGATGGTTTAATGAACAATTTAGGCGGCCCCGATCTTCCCGGCTTTGGTTTTGGCACAGGAATTGAACGTATACTTCAAAGCATGATTATCGAAAATTCCCTCACCCCTTCTATAAACGGCCCGGAATTTTATTTAATTCCTCTTTCTCCTGAAGGTAAACAACTTTGCTTTTCTCTAATAACAGCACTTCGCGCAAAAGAAAAAAGTGCACTGCTACACATAAAAAATTTCGCAGCAAAAAAAGGACTTTCAGACGCGTCCTCTATTGGTGCAAAACATGCCATTTTAATTGGCGATGATGAGATAAGCTCAAAAATTATTACTGTTAAGTGCCTCTCAACTAGAGAAGAGAAAAAAATTCACATAAATGATTTTCTTGGTCTTTATGTATAAAACTTCCATGCGTACTCACACTGCAGGTGAGCTTAGAAAAATTCATGTTGATAGCAAAGTAACCATTTGTGGATGGATTCATAGAAGGCGAGATCATGGCGGGCTTATTTTTATTGATTTGCGTGACAGATATGGCCTAACTCAACTTGTATTTGATCCTGCAATCGATGCAAATTCACATATTAAAGCTGAAGAACTCCGAAGCGAGTGGTCTATTTCAATATCAGGAAAAGTGAGAGCTCGCGCTCCTGCAATGGCTAACCTGAAACTTCCAACCGGAGAAATTGAAATTGAAGTAACAAACCTTCAAATTCTTTCCAAGTCAAAGACACCTCCTTTTTCAATCTGTGATGAAACAAATGATGTTCATGAAGATTTACGCCTTACCTATCGTTATCTCGATATCCGAAAAGGGACAATTTTAGATCATCTTCAAATGCGGCACAACATAACAAAAACCATTAGAAATTTTTTCGACAATCGTGGATTCATTGATATAGAAACACCAATACTCACAAAATCAACTCCTGAAGGCGCAAGAGACTATATTGTCCCGTCAAGAGTTCATCATGGGATGTTTTATGCATTACCTCAGTCTCCTCAAATTTTTAAACAACTTCTTATGATTTCCGGCATCGATAGATATTATCAAATCGCTAGATGCTTTAGAGATGAAGACTTAAGAGCTGACCGTCAACCGGAATTTACTCAAGTTGATATCGAAATGAGTTATATCGATCAAAAAGACATTATCCTCCTTATGGAATCGATGATACAAAAAGTGTTCAAAGAGTGTCTAAATATTGATATTCCTCATACTTTCCACCAAATGAGTTATAAAGAAGCTATGGAGCGGTACGGCTCTGACAAACCCGATTTACGTTTCGGTCTTGATTTTATTAGAATTGATGAAATTGCAAAAAATTGTGATTTCGCAGTTTTTAAAGATGCAATTAGTGACGGTGGCTGCGTAAAAGCGATAAAAGTTCCAAATGGGGCCGATCTTCTTTCTAGAAAAGATATCGAAGACTTCACAGCATTTGTCTCACCCTTTGGCCTTAAAGGCCTAGCATGGATGAAGTACACTCCTGATGGCTTAACTTCTAATATAGTAAAATTTTTCTCTTCAGATTTACAAAAAGAGATCCAGAAAAAAGCAGATCTAAAACCAGGTGATCTCATTTTTTTTGCGGCAGCAGATACACATACAGTGAATCAGGCGTTAGACCACTTAAGACGTCACATTGGTGGAAAACTTAATCTAATGAACCCGGATCATTTTGAATTTCTTTGGGTAGTCGATTTTCCCCTCTTCGAGCTAGACCCCACAACTAAGCAGATTTCTAGCGTTCACCACCCATTTACCTCGCCAATGACTGAAGATATCCCCCTTTTAGCAACAGAACCCTTAAAAGTTAGAGCAAAAGCCTACGATCTTGTTCTTAACGGCTCAGAACTAGGTGGCGGCTCAATCCGTATTCATGATCAAGATTTGCAAAGAAAAATCTTTGAACTCCTTAGACTTTCACCTACTGATATCGATACAAAATTTGGATTTTTTATTAAAGCACTGCAATTTGGAACCCCCCCTCATGGCGGCCTTGCATTCGGACTTGATAGAATCGCTATGATCTTAACTAAATCAACCTCAATACGCGATGTTATCGCCTTTCCAAAAACTCAAAAAGCAACCGACCTTATGGTCGAATGCCCCTCTTCAGTCTCATCTGAGCAGCTTCGCGACTTAGGTATTTCGATTACAAAATAGTAGCAAGAAATGGCTAGAAGGGCTAAAGTGGTCTTTTACAAGGAGAACAAAATGAAAAAATTTATTCCTTTACTAGCGTTGCCATTGGCTCTTTCAATAGGTTTCTTACCTGCTGAAACTAAAGCTGAAATTACAACCCTAGAATCTACAAAATCCTTTGAAACATCACCTCAAGAGCTTGCTAAAGTATCAAAGGCTTTTGGTCACATGATAGGACAAAATGTAGAATCCCTTGGACTAGATTTTGACATGAAAGAAGTGTTGCAAGGAATTCAAGATTGCGTCAATGGCATTCAAGCGCCCATGACAGAAGCTGAATGTATTCAAGCAATTTCCTTAATTCAAGAAAATGCATTTCAAAAACTCTCTGCTGATAACTTAAAAATTGCCGAAGAATTTTTATCAAAAAACAAAGCTTCTACAGGTGTTATTGAAGTTGATCCGGGCAAATTACAATATATGGTACTACAAGCAGGAACAGGAAAGGAAGTAGAACCAACTTTTTCACCTGTAATTCGCTATACAGGTAAATTTATTGACGGTAAAGTTTTTGGCGAATCCGGTGAAGATGAAGTGATCTCCCTTGATGAGACTATCGAAGGATTCAAAAAAGGTATCGTTGGAATGAAAGAGGGTGAAAAACGAAGAATCTTTGTTCACCCAGATTGCGGTTACGGTATCAATGGATTTCTTCCTCCAAGCTCACTATTAACATTCGATATTGAAATCATTAAAGCTAATGCTCCAAAAACAGACGATTCAACAGTTTCATCAAATGCTTCAACACTAGATCACGCATCAGAAATCGCCTCTATCGACCTCCCTCAAACAAAAACCCGCTAAACTGTATAAAATTCTGTAGAGCACATTAATTTAACAATGTGCTCTAAGAAGCTGTCTTAAACATATTTAATAAAATACGCATGAAAATTATATTATTTCAACCTGATATTCCACAGAACACAGGTAATATTGTTAGAACTTGTAGCGTAACTAAATCTTCGCTTACACTTGTTCGTCCACTTGGCTTTAGCATTTCAAGCAGACATCTAAAACGCGCCGGTCTTGACTACTGGGACGAAGTTCAAATTGATCTCATTGATAACTTAGAAGAATTCTTAGAGACTGAGACAAGACCTTTTTTCTTCTTTTCAAGCAAAGTAGACAGACCCTATACTGACGCTACCTATCTTCCGGAATCAATTATTATTTTTGGATCAGAAACATCAGGATTACCTGATATATTTTTTGAGAGATGGCCAGAGAAATTTTACACAATCCCAATGGCCTCAAATGCTCGCTGTCTCAACCTTTCAAACTCAGTCTCAATAGTACTGTTCGAAGGTCTAAGACAGCAAAACTTTCAATTTATTTAATTTTTGCAATCATTGATTTAATAGTCTCTTTATCTTGTAGCCCAACAAACGCATCTACTCGCTTTCCATCTTTAAAAAAGACAACAGTTGGAATTGACATCACCTGTTGCTCCATTAAAAACTCTCTAGCCTCTTCTTTATCGACATCCACCTTATAAATTTCGTATGCACCATTAGCTTCTCTCTCTAATTCCTCAAGTATAGGTGTAATTTGTTTACACGGACCACACCATTCTGCAAAAAAATCGATTAAAATCAGGGTTCCTGATGCAATTTTTTCTTGTAATGCGGTTGTTGCAACTTCTTGTACTGTCATGATCTTCTCCTTATAATTTTCGATTAAATTTTATCAAGACTACTCTTTTACACCAAGATTTTTAAGAGATTCCTCTAAATCCTTAGTAAATAAAATCTGCATTTCCTTTTTGTTTAAAGACATTTTTTCATAATGCTTCCAATCTAATGGCTTTCCAAAGGTAACTTTGATTTTTCCCCATAATTTAGGAAACTTTTTTCCTTTTGGCCACGCTTCATAAGCTCCGGTGATTTTAACAGGGACAACTTTACACTTAGACATTGCAGCTAACATAGCAATACCCCGTTTTAACGGAGCTATTTGATTATCCTCACTTCGAGTCCCTTCCGGAAAAATAATCACTTGCTTTCCATTATTCAAGAATTCAGAAACTTTTTTTAACACCCCTAAATCACTACCATCGCCTAATACAGGATGAGTATTAATTCTACTTAAAACCCAGCCAATCACATGATTTTTAAACAAATAAGCTTTAGCCAAGCAATGCACTTCTTGAGGACACGCAACCCCCATTGCCGGAGGATCTAAAAAAGATGAATGATTTGGAGCAATGATAGCAGCTCCTGTTGGATAGTTTTCAAGCCCGTCGATTTCAAATCGATACAAAATTTTATAAATCAAGTACGTAATAAAAACTACAAGTTTATATACATAAGGAGCGCCTGCCCGTTTTTCTCCTACAAGAAATTTCCAAATCTTAGCTGCCTGTTTCTGTTTTGCTAAGCTAACTATTTTTTCAATTACTTCTCCAACACTCATATCAGTAGTGTCAATTGCAATTGCATCTTTAGCCTGGATTAATGGGGCATCATCTCTTGTTTTATCTCTATAATCACGCTCTTCAAGTTCCTTTTTTACTTCTTCAAACGTGCTAAGACACCCTTTTACCCGTAATTCTTCGTATCGTCTTCGCGCTCTTTCATGTATATCTGCATTAAGAAAAATTTTAACTTGTGCATTAGGAAATACAACACTTCCAATATCGCGCCCTTCGATAACAACTGATCTTCCAATTGCAATCTCACGTTGAAGTTCATTTACCCGTTTTCTTACAATTGATAAAACTGCAATTTCCGATGATTTTTGCGAAATATATGGCGCTCTAATTTCAATCGTAACATCTTTATCATTAACGAAATGAAAAAACCTACCATCCTTTTCGACAATATGATAATAAAATGTTTCTAAATTGGGAAATGGTTCTGTCTGCCTTTCCATCCACCACGCAAGTGATCTGTAAATAGCACCTGAATCGATATGATAAAATCCAAGTTCTTTAGCAACACTCTTTGCAACAGTCGATTTTCCTGATGAAGAAGGCCCGTCGATTGCTACACAGAAAGTTTTTTTCATTCTAAACGCCTGTTGCTTTTAAGAATAAATAGAGTATCGGTATTGTAAACAAAAGAGAATCAAGAAAGTCTAAAACTCCACCAACACCCGGAATAGAATTACTATCCTTCACTTTAGCATCTCTTTTTAAAAGAGATTCAGCCAAATCACCGAGCTGACTAAATATTCCTATTAAGCCCCCCAAAATAATTGCCTCTAACAAACTTAATTTGAAACTCTCTAGCTGCAAGTACTTTGACATAAGAAAAAAGGCTAAACTTAAAAGAATTGCACAGAAAAATCCTGCAATCCCTCCAATTAATGTCTTTCCCGGACTTAAGTGTGGAGCCAACTTGCTTTTTCCCCACATCTTACCTACAAAGTAACCCCCCATATCGGTAATTTTTGTAACGGCTATCAAATAAGTCATCCAAAGCCTTCCATCTGTCAACGAGGCGTTCATTGTACTTGGATACAAAATTTTCAATAATAATCCTAGCGGAACTATTATATAAAGCACTCCAAAAAAACTAGTTGCGATATTAATAATCGCACCCTCTATCTCGTAAAAATTATATAAAAAAACTGCAAAAAAGAAGACAACAACGATTCCATTTACTACCACCAAGAAATTTTCTTGTCTGGTTGCTATATAGTTAGCAAGAATATAAATACCTGCAAGCGAAGACAGTAACCAAAAAGGTATAAGTATCCCTTTAATTTTTAGAAGATTAATATATTCCCAAAGAGCAACAATTCCCAATAATGCAACTGAGCATGCAATAATCCATTGCAATATAGGGTTTTGAGCAAAATATATTAAAAACCCAACAACTAATACGCTAATTGAGCCAATAAATAGCCGAACTTTTAAATCTACAAAAGATTCCATTAAGCACCTAACCTGCGATCTCTTTTTTGATACTCAGAAACTGCCAGGACAAATTCTTCTTCTCCAAAATCAGGCCAAAGTACATCTGTTAGAAAGACTTCCGAATATGAAATTTGCCATAAAAGAAAGTTACTCATCCTTTTTTCTCCACTTGTTCGAATCAATAGATCTGGATCTCCAAATGGAGCCGTATCTAACCTACTGGCAATGAGCCTTTCAGTAAGATCGACTTGCTGAAGCACTCCTAGCCTAAATTCCTCTGCAATCCCTACCATCGCACGTTTCAGATCGTCCCTTCCTCCATAATTTAAGGCAAGGACTAACTCAATCTTATTTCCTTTAGACGTAGCATCCTTAGTCTCAGACAACGCCAATTTTAAATCATCTGGGAAAGGGGTTAAATCACCGATTGATTGTAATCGAATCCCATTTTCTATCATATTTTTTCGTTCTTTAATCAAATAAAATTTAAGCAAATCTAATAAAATAGCCACTTCAAAATGAGGTCTAGCCCAGTTTTCAGTAGAAAATGCATAAACAGTTAAAACTTTAATCCCCATTTTAGAAGCAGTATCAATTATTTTAGTAAGAGCTTCCGCTCCTCTTCTATGGCCTTCTGCAATAGGAAGAAATCTATTTTTTGCCCATCGTCTATTTCCATCCATGATAATAGCTACATGCCTAGGGATATTTTTTAAAATATCTTGGGGATAATTGGTGGTCATGCAAGTAAGTATAGCAACTACCATATTTTCTTAAAACCAGTAGCGTATAGTTTGCTAGAATATTCAAAATAAGTTAGACTGCTCCATGGCTTAATTTACGAGGATAAGGATTTATCATGAAAAAGAAGACCAAATGGCAGCTCCCATTAATCATCACAGTTTTAGTTCTGACTCTGTATAATATTTTGCCAACACTTCTCTATTACACAAAGCCATTGAATCAACCGATTGATAATGCAGCATCTGAAAAAGTTATCTCTGCAATAATGTCCAGGGTTAACAGCTTGCAAGAAGATTCTGTATCTTGGATTCACTCATTTAATTCACTTATCGGTGTTAAGTCAAAAAACGTACAAATAGTTCGTAAATCGCCAAGACTTATTAAAGTAGAATTTAACTCAGATAGTGACGCAGATTCTTTCAAAAGACTACTCCCACGAGCTGGTAGTTTAATCCCATTTTATCCTGCAATGCTCTCACTCAGCGAAGAATCCCCGGAAGACTTAGATAATAACGGGAAAGCACTGAATGTAGTTTACGTCCAAAGAATGATACCGATCCATTTTAACACATTAGAAGCGGACAAATTTTTCCAATATTCTAAAATGCGTGAAACGGATGGCGCTTTATCATCACAGTATTGGTCAGCCTGGGAAGACAGGCTATTAACACTTGGCCTAGCAATTGGCGGTCCAACTGAAAATAGCGCTTTAGTAAAATTAGCAGGTCAAAGCACATCACCTTCATCTGATGATTACCTCTATTTCTTAAGCCAAAACATTCTCTCTCTAGACAAAACTCTTAGTGAATATCCTCAGATTGCTAAACGTTTTTATTCTACTTTTACTAGAGGATTAGAAAATCCTAAAAATGCCATCGAAACACTGATCCAAAAAATGGATGAGTATAAGAGCTCTATTCAAAGAGAAAAAATAGCTCTAAAAGATAAGCTCTTATCTGATGATACCTTTACACAAGAGATCACTACTTTAGAAGCAAAAGAATCAAAAGTTCTTTCAGCTCTTAGTATTTTGAAAAAAAATAAAAGCGCATTCATTTCAGAAGAAGAGGCATGGACTTCCTCTTCTCTTTACCCATTGATAGACAAAGCATTTTCTCCAAAAAATCTCAATGTTCAAGAATTATTTGTAACTAACAATCCGGTTATCGAGAAAATTTATTTAAACATCCCTACATCTACCCTCACTCTAACGATCAAATCGGATATTATTACCTTAAAAGACCGTCTAGAAAAAGATCCTGCTGAACAATCTCGTTACAGCGCTATTAATCAATTGATCTACGATGAGATCGCAAAAATTAATAGAGAATCTGGAGAAACACTTCTTCCAGGACAAAATGAGTTTACTATTAAGCTTTCATCACTAGAAGGCAGCGATAGCTTTATTACATTAAATCTAACTTCTGTGGCAAAAGCTGAATACGCGCATGTTAAACAAATTCTCCAGGATTTTTGGACTCCATCAAGCGAAGATCTTAAAAGGTCATCTTACCCAATACAAGACTGGTCAGATTTTCAAAAACTTGCACCTTCACAAAAAAACTTGCGCCTTGTTCTTTATGCTCCGAGCCTGACAGGAGAAATTCCAACTGCTGGCTTCAAGGCTAATTCAATTTATGTGATCGCTAAAGATTTAGGAAAAATTCTAAAAAAATTCAAGAATGACAAAGGAACAGACGAATCTTCAAAAGTAAGAAATGATTTCGAATCACTTTCAACTCTTTTGAAAGCTCAAGGATTTACCGGATATCCAGGGACAACATACCCCCTTTCCGTAGAGTATGCAAACGATTACATCTTTGAAGTTTCAGACTTTTACCTCCCTCTTCTTATGGCTACAAGAGAAAATTTTACAGTTCAAGGGACTAAAAGATTTGCCCTACTTGAACTTTCTGATGTACGCGAACGAATTCTAATTCTCAATCAAATTGAAAATAAAATTCATGAAGACCTTCTTAAATGGCAAGATGATTACAATCAATGCCAAGTTGATCCAACACTTCGCACTCGCTTTGATGTTCCAAAACCTACAAAAAACATCATCTGGGACAATTTACAGTTAAGCTTTAAAAAATATTTTCGCGGAGATGAGAAGAAAACTCTACAATGGGGTCTTGATTTAAGTGGTGGAAAAACCGTGCAGATTGCACTTACAGATAGCAGCAACAAGCCGGTTACAAAAGAAAGCGACATCAAGCAAGCTATTAACGAGCTTTTTGCTAGAGTTAATAAGATGGGAGTTTCTGATGTTAGCATTAGACAAGAAGGCTCAAATATCACCCTTGATTTCCCCGGATCTCAAAACGTATCTGCAAATGAGCTTGTGAAAGCCTCATCTATGACATTTAATATTCTAAACGAAAAATTTGCTCTCGCTAATTCCAGCCCACTTTCAAGCGAAGCAAATAGATTCCTACAAGAAGTATGGAACGAAGCAATCGTAACAAACAAAAAGAACATCGAATCTATTAATCAAATTGCATGGTCTCATCTTTATGGCGACTCCTTAGACCCTGAAAAAGCAATGCCAAAAACTGAGACAGCTAAATCTTTGTACGATCAAGGACTACGATTTGCTAACCCACTAAATCCTGAAATTTCAGGAGAATTTAATGATAGTGAATCAAAAATTGCTCTTTATCGCGGAGAGAGCTTCGCTGAGTGGAATGGTCAAACACACCCGCTTCTAATCGTGTTTAAAAACTACGCTCTTGAAGGCTCTAATCTTGAAAATGTACATGGCGGGTACGATCCTTCAAAAGGAAATTTTCTCTCCTTTGGCGTAAAAAGCTCACAAACACTTTCTGATGGCACAAAAATCCATCCTAGAAATAATTTATATAATTGGACTAGCCTTTTTTCAAAAGACAAGCTAATTGGCACTCCCTACGAAACCTATACAAAAGGTCGCGGCTGGCGTATGGCCGTTATTTTAAATGGCTATGTTGTGAGTTCCCCTAACTTGGAATCTGCATTACGAGAAAGCGGTATGATCACCGGCCATTTTACACAAAGAGAAATAAACACCCTCGTTAGTGACTTACAAGCAGGATCGCTTACATTTACCCCGCAAATTCTTTCTGAAAAAACTGTAAGCCCTGATCTTGGTCTAAAAGAGCGGACACAAGGAATTACAGCAACAATTGTTGCATTATTTGCCGTAGTCGCCGTAATGTTAGGCTACTACCGATTTGGTGGACTAATAGCCTCTATCGCAGTTATTATCAACCTATTCATTATGTGGGCAACACTACAAAACATAGGCGCTTCGATTACATTAGCCGGTCTTGCAGGGATTATCTTAACTGTTGGTATGGCTGTTGACGCAAA
>CAMBTZ010000038.1 GCA_945870925.1 Chlamydia trachomatis
TTCTTCCACTCTATTCACCTGATTTAAATCCGATCGAAAAATGCTGGGCTAACATGAAAGCTAAAGTTAGAGAATTGTTATTGAGAGTACAAACATTTAGAGATGCATTTGAAGAAGTTATTATATCAATGTAAATTTAATCGACTATATTGCATTCCTGCATCGGATCTGTAATAACAAAGTCCTCCTTCGGCACCACTTTCGTTTGTAATAATCTAAAGCGCTCTTTTTGCCACAAGTATTAATTGAAAATCAAATAACTATAAAATATAGCATTCAACATTTGACGTTTACTGTACTTAAGAGTCCGCCCTCTCTACTATAGTTTATGCGGAAAATGAGTTCTATTTTTCCCCATTCTGCATCAGATAAATCACGTGGATACATTTTGACCTCGCTCGTCTAGAAAAAGAAAAATAAGTATATTAAAATTTTAATGAAGAGTTCTTGGGGGGCGAAAAATGCGTATAGAAGTTTCTGGAAAAAGGCAAGTGCGCATAAAGTTGAGGTGGTTTGAAAAAATAACAATAAATAAAGATCATTATTTCTATTAGCTTGAGCCCTTGTATTTGATAAATTCTTCAAAAAAGCGTCGAGGTGAACCCAATCGCTTCTTTTAAAGGTTCTATAAGAAAATTTTGTTCAGTGAATAGAAATAAAACTTTTTTCTATCCTTTTGTCAAATTACCTCAATTTTATGTCCATTTGCTGGGTATGTAATAACAGAGTCCTTCTTCCTACTCTTTTGTTTCTAATAATCTAAAGTTTTTTTCCTAATACTAAATTCTCAATTTAATTAACTATAAATACTAGATTATTATGCTTTTGCACGAGCTTCTTCCTCCAAATAAATTGATTGCATAGATCGAGTAAGTTGTCTTTTTATTTTTTGGTTGATTATGGTCTTCCAGTTTAAAAGTTTTAAAATTGACCTTTTTAATGAATAGGTTATCTTTAAATATTTCATACCCGACAACATCATTAGAAGTGCTTGGGGTCCAATTTATTACGTTTGTATATTCTTTAGTTAAGCCAAAATCATTTACTATTTGATATCCTTCGAAATGAGTTGGAGGTTCAGTAGGTGTTCCGTAGCTAGAAAAAAATGGATAGCCGCTTGAATCTATCCAAGAAGCAAATACCGTTCCTGTCGGATTAAAAAAAACTGATGTTTCATCATAATAAAATAGAGTTTGGTGATCTACTGAAATTTCTAAGTAATTCTGTACATTCATCTCATCAATTAAAGCAGAGTGGGGTGTATGAGATTGTAAATCGGTCCAACTTAATATAGTTTGATTTAATTTAGGGCTATAGGTTGCGAGTATATTTCTACCAACTCTAGAAAGCTCTGTAACTCTTTTTACATTAGACCAAGTATGTCCATCAAAAATAGAAAAGGCAGGATAATTTAACTCGTCAGAGAAAAATGCAAATGCTAAATGGGATAGATTATTAAATGAGCAAGAAATATTAAATGAGGATATTTTGTTATTAGAAATAGGTAAGGCATCAGCCCAAGTGGTTCCGTTAAAAATCGAAAAGTAAGGATAATCTCCTTTTCGCCAAGTTGCTAATATTGATGATGAATTAGAGAATGAGCAACAGTTAATGTCGAACAATATACTACTGCAATTAGTAGGTTCTTGATCATGCCATATTTTTCCATCAAATAGGGAGTAACGAAGATTGTAGTTTATATCAGTCCAAATACTAATTATCTGATTTATTATTTTGTTGTGACAGGTTGATATATTGAAACCAGCACATTCGAATTCTGATATAACACCTTTTGCAGACCATATATTACCATCAAATGTAGCATATTGAGGATGTGCATTAGATGCTGTATCAATCCAAGCTGCAATAATTTGATTAGATATTGGATCGTAGCAAAGAGAGATATTGCTCAAGACACATGTTGATCTATTAATTGGTCCATGACTGACCCAATTTATCCCATTAAAAGTGGCGTAATAAGGAAATGAATTAGCGCCTGACCATGCAGCAATTAATTGTTGTGAATTTGGGTCATAGATCATCGAAATATTGCTTGCATATTGCCCGTCAGATGCTTGATAATCAGTGACAATTGGAGTAGGATTGTTCCACTGATTAGATATTAAAAAACTAAATAAAAAAAAGCTAAAAAAAACGCTTGTTAGTATGTAATTTCTCAAAAAAAGTCTTACTGTTAAAAATTAAGACTAATGTATAGGTATAAGACTGTCAAGTAATTCTCTTTTTTCAAGTTTTACAACCCAAATTTCATGGTTTTGTCTACCATATACCACGTAAATGTACGTTTTGTCAAAAATAAATCCGCATGGAAAAATTCCACGCCACGATCCCCAATATTGTTTATAAATAGTCCCGGTAAAAAATCCCTTGCCGATTATTGGTTCAGGGCTAATATGAGTCATTGCAAAAGGGGGCTCACTTTCAAATGTAGATGCTCCCATAAAATAGTGAAGCATATCCTTGCCGTCTGAATGATCAGAATTTGCATGTATGGCAGTATGAAAAAATGTCAGATAGCGGTTTCCTATTTTTAGCGCCTGTGTGCCGCCTCGAAGTTCTCCCCAAGTCCAGTTCTGAAGAGATTTGTTAGAGAGGGCAAAAGTTTCACATTCGCCTGTTCCGATTGCCGGTTTGAAAACTAAATGAGGGTTTAAACTATAGGAGAGGAGAAGGTTTTCTTTATAATTGAATGGGGTCCAGTTTTTTTCACGTAAATTCGGATTGACCCCTTCAAAACTATCTAATCTTTCCTTACTAAGAATGATGAATTTACCGTTTTGTTCTACAAGCTCGATGATATAAACACGATACCCGCCTTTAGTGATTATAGGATCTTCGTTATCTGAATAAATCATAAAAAGATGTCCTGCCACTTCTATAAGACGGGCATCTTCAGCTCGGTGGTAGGGTTTAGTTCCTTTTTTATTGAGATAGAGAATTTGAGGTTTTCCAGTAATTTGAAAATCATCATCAAGCCATGCTAAACCAATATCAGAAGAGTTGTACGAGTCTTTTGGATTTGAGATATTACGAAAACTCATTAGTAGTTTTCCGTGCCATCTGATAATTGAGGGATTAAAGGCGTTTGGATATTCAATAATTTTTATTTGCTTTGTCTCAAGTATAAAAGGTGCAGGTGAGACCTCTAGATCCGAGCAAGCTTCAATTATAAAGGGAGCGCAACACAGAAGTAATTTAATCATTTAATACCGATGTCAGACTGTTCATTAGTTCTTGTTTGTTAAGTTTTACAACCCAGCATTCATGATCCTGTCTTCCATAAACTACCCAAATATAATCATGATTAAAAATAAAGCCGCCAGGGAAAATGGCCCGCAAAGGTTTCCAGGTTGGGTAATTAGATGGTGCATAAAAAGTATGACCAATTATTGGCTCCGGACTGATATATGTTAGACCAAAAGGGGGAGTGGAGCTAAAGCGGTAGGCTCCCATAAAATAATGGGAGATTTTTTCTCCATTTGATTGCTCGCTTTTCATGTTTATGAATGTATGAAAAAACCCAAGGTATTCATCTCCATCAAGAATTGAAGGGGTTCCACCACGTAATTCACCCCATTTCCAATCAATATTTGCTTGGGTAAGAGCTAGGGTTTGGCAACTAGTTCTATTTTTCGAAAGCTTAAAAACACGATGAGGATTCAGGCTGTAAGAAAAACATAAATTCCCTTTATAATCAAATGGAGCCCAATTTTTTTCGATCCAATTTTTCGAATCACCTGCAAATGATAGTATGTATTCAGGGGAGTTAATAAAAAATTTTCCTTCCTTATATTTAAGTCTGGACGTAATCATTCTCCGCGCTTCTAGGTCACTATCGTTAAGTATGTTGTTGTATGCAATATAGAAATGCTTTCCAGATTTTATAAGTCTTGGATCTTGAGCCTTAGAAATTCTTAAAGGGCGGTCTCCATAAATAGTGAGAAGAGTCGGATTTCCCTGAGGTTCAAAGTTCTCATCTAAAAAGATAAAGCCTATCAAATGAGATGATCGGGTAATTGGATCTCTTGCACGAAAAGAGAGTAAAAGTCTTCCGTCTTCCCATCGAATGATTGATGGATTGAAAGCAGTTGGATATCCAGGTATCACAATCTGCTTTTCTTCGAGGATAAACGATTGAACAGTTTCTTCCAGATTAGGTAATGATTGAGTATGAATAGCAAGTAAGCTAGAGACTAGGGTAAGAAAAAACAAGCAAATAAAGTATTTTTTCATAAGAGTTCAATTCGATTAAATGAGGGTTTTTTAAAATTTAGATCGGGCCAGAATTCAAAAGGAAATGCGTTATAGAGACGTTCCGGATCAAATTGAATGGAAGGCTCTCCCATCATTTCTATAGCCTCTTCTATAGAGGTTGCAAAGTTAAAATCAGTCCTCCCTGTAGCAAAGTAATAGTCTTGATACTTAAACAGTGGTTCTTTCTCAGAAAGTCTAACATAGCGAGCAGGGATCCCATAAGCTTCAGCAACAATAATTCCATGAAGAGAACTTGAAATAACAAATTCACTGTCCAAAATTTTTTCAATCACCTCATTCCAGGGTTCAGTTGGAAAGACAATGTGATCGCCATCATCTTTTGAAAAAAGATGCCGCTCATATATATGAGGAATAAATATAAACGGATATTTCGGAGATTTCTTTTTTTTAAACTCAGGAAACAAATACGGAAGTAATAAAGCAGGATCACCATAAATTTCAGGACATTCAATCCCAAAGTTGTCGTAAATAAAAGCCCTTGTTAAAGGACCTCTTACAGCCCTGACATCTAAATTAGTAAAATTATAATCTGTTTTATTTGTCTGTTTATGATTCGATCCGGTTCCCCATAAAACATCGCCGCTATTTGCAAAATAGAGCAGAGATCCAAGAGCAAGCAATTTTTGTTTAGGGACTTTTGTCTTTTTATAAATAGCTACGGGAGAGTCAAGAATACGCTCTACAATTTTAACGGATAGATAGTCTCCAAAATTTACAAACTCTTTTTGTTGCCAATAGAAAAGAGGTAGCCCATCAAAAATAGCTATTGAAGATTCAGCGTAAAGTGAAGAAAAAAATGAGACAAATAAAAATAGTATCTGTTTTTTTTTAAAGTAGTTCTTCGAAAGCTTCAATATTTTATGCATGGGTAATGTGTTACCAAAAGCAACTATATTTGTTCAATAGAAAAATTTAATTATGTCGTTTCTATTCAAGAGCAAAAAAGCCGAATATCAACGATAGAATAGGCCTATCATCAAATCAATTGATCACTTTAGTTCTTTTTAAAAACAGACTTTCATGAAAAACTACTGACAACATTTTTAATAAGGGAAATTTTTACTAATTGCTTTATGGGAATTTACCACTCTTCATGCTGAGGAAGAAGAATTTTCTTATGACATTACAAACCAAATTCTAATTGTTGATCGGATTGTTTGTTCTGATTTGGATAGCATGGATGAGTTTACTCTTATTGAAAATGTTGCTAAATACAAGCGGGCCGCTTGCTCAAGCGATTTTGCTCATCATAGGAAAATGTTTTATTTTCTAATTCAATGAGATTTCCCAATGAGTCGTACTCTGTATAAAATTGTATGTTTGATTCTTTGGTAGAGTGCTCGTTTTCTTGAGAGTCAAAGCTGTTTTTGTAAATAACTTCACCCGATGCAATTGTTACCTATTCAGAAACAAGTACGCCATTTTCACCATAATTATAAGAGCATGTATACATGATCTCGTCCATCTTGGACATTCTTTCTATTTGTCAAATCTGATCGCCATCCAAGAAATAACGAGCGCAACCAAGATCACGTAATCTCAAGGTATGAACCTCAGCATTAATGGATGTAACCAAACAGAAAAAAAGAGAAATAAACAACTTCATAAAAATTTTCCCGTTATGAAGGATGAAAATTAAGCTACTTTTTCCGTCCAATAAGATAAAAGCCTCCGATTTGCTTTATGCCTAAAGGAGAGATATGGTAAGTGAGGCGAACGAATAGATAGGCCTCATCAAATAGATGAAAGAGATTGGAAAAGCTATCCTGTCCGATAATACGTTCCAGGTTGCAGGAGTCAAGATACAGATCATCCAGGTAGATAGCCAATACGCTTTTATCGAATCTGGTTTTGAAATCGCGACCCCCTTTCATCAACCAGGACTTGAACCTGGGGCTGACGGGTTATGAGTCCGTAGCGCTCCAACCATTAAACAACAGCTAACTTGTTGACATTATAACGGATAGTATGACTTTTCAGCTACTGTGAATTGCTGTAATTGATCGTTATTTTTTGTAGGTGAGTGGTCCACAAATGGTTCATGGAAAGGGTTCGTTTTTGATCTCTAGAACTTTTGAATGAAAAAAATTTTTTGGGATGTTACCATTAATTGGTCCAAATAAGAAGGCACTGCATGAAAAAAACACTTCCCCTTGGTATTAGTGATTTTAAAGAAATTATTGATAATAAGTATTTTTATATTGATAAAACTCTTCTCGTTAAGGAGGTTTTTGAAAAGGGGACCAAAGTAGCGCTCATTCCAAGACCCAGAAGATTTGGAAAGACTTTAAACCTTTCAATGCTTCGCTATTTTTTTGAAAAAGCCGATGAAGATACAAGTTATTTATTCAAGGGTCTGAAAATTTGGGAGAATGAGGAGTATCGAAAGATGCAGGGGCAGTTCCCGGTAATTTTCATTACATTTGAGGATATGAAGCATTCATCTTGGGAACATGCATATGAACATTTTAGGAGAATACTTTCTGAAGAATTTGCGAGACACGATTATTTGATTAAGAGTGGAGTTTTGAGTGAAGAAGAGGAAAAGGATTATTATGCGGTTCTTAGAAAAGAGGGAAGTCAAGTTTTGAATCAAGAAAGCTTAAAGCTTTTGATAAAATGGATGAATCGGTATCACAAATCATCAGTGATTTTATTGATTGATGAATATGACGCTCCTGCACATGCGGCCTATGTGGAAGGTTACTATCTACCATTAATTGAGTTTTTAAGAAATTTATTATCCAATTGTTTGAAAGATGTTAGTTATCTTAAGTTTGGGGTGCTTACAGGAATTTTGCGAATTTTAAAAGAAAGTATTTTTTCAGGATTGAACAATGTTAGCTCGTTCACAATTATGAATGAAACATTTGGTGATAAATTTGGTCTTTTAGAGAATGAAGTTAGTGAGCTTTTGAGAGAGTACGATTTATTTGATAAATTAGAGTCTATAAGATCATGGTATGATGGCTACCAAGTTGGCGCAACTTCTGGCCTTTATAATCCCTGGTCTGTTTTAAAATGTGTTGTAGAAAATGGAATGCTGGCTCCTTATTGGGTAAATACTAGTGATAATCTACTTATGAAGCAATTAATCACGAAGGGTGGGGGTAGTTTAAAAGCTGACGTTGAGGAGCTTATTAAAGGTGGGTTCATTGAAAAAAGGATCGAAGAAGGTATCATATTTCCTGAATTAGAGAGGGGATCGAATACGATTTGGTCCCTTTTATTATATAGCGGCTATTTAGCTATTGATGCAACTCCTGTTTATGGTATTCCTACGCGGTTAAAAATTCCAAACGTAGAAGTGAAGGAATTGTACCAATTTATGATTTTAGAATGGTTTGAGAAAAGTATTGATGAGTATCAATTTCGAATGCTTTTAAAGTGTTTAGTTACTGGTGACATTGATTCATTTTCCAAAATTTTTGAACAGTTTTTGATCTCTTCATTTAGTGTTTTTGATATACCTTTTGAAGAATCAGAAAAAATTTATCATGCATTTGTTTTAGGAATGCTTGTGGGTCTTAAAGATTCTTATGAGGTAAAATCTAATCGAGAAAGTGGATTTGGAAGATATGATGTCTTGTTATGTCCAAAAAACAAAGACCAGTTAGGTATTATAATGGAATTTAAAAAGATCGGAAATTCTGAAAATCTACGATTGGATATTGTTGCTGACCAAGCAATTAAGCAGATAAAAGAAAAAAAATACGAGCAAGAACTTATTGACCGAGAAGTTTCTCAAATTTTGTATTTGGGTTTTGCTTTTTGTGGTAAAAAGGTGGTTATCAAGCATGAGTTTAAACGGGTATAATATTTTTAGAAAGTTCTTTTTTACCTTGCTTTTGCCCACTCTCGTTTATTGTGCAGAGCTTTCGCCCGATATTTCTACACAAATTTCAGGGATGCTCTACGGAGACCTTCCATTAGAGTGCTCACTATCCTATCCTGATACCCCCGATAATCGCAAACTTGTCCTGACCGAAATAGCGAAGTTTTATGGACGCTTTCTAACAACAGAGATGCACGAAGGACCAATTTGGACCAACTTAAGACAAAAAAGGATGTGGATTGAACCCAAATACCCACATCAGTCCTTTCCAACAACAGACGAAATTGACTCATTTGTCATTCATTTAATACAATGTATGGAGTTGACCCTATTAGAAGATCGTTACTATGAAGCTTCCCTTTGCCTCGGAGTAGATTATGGTCCGGATCCAGGACCGCTTCATGACGCCTTTAAAAAAATCCTACCGAGCAATGAATACTACTCGCTACTGCCCTATAAGACATTGACCTGGATTTATATAAAAGACCAAAAAATTAAGATTTCCCTACGCTTGAGTGGTCCTTGTTTATAACAATCCATTTAGTACATTGATGGGACTTACAAATTGCTGTTTATGCAGAGCCGCTTCAGCAGCTTGAATTGTATGTTCTCTGTAGCGCTTTTGGTTATCATTCATAAGCGCAAACACCGGTACGTGGAGAATTGATTATTTCCATTAGCATATAGGTGTCGTCTTTTTCGATTGCGCAAGAATGATGAAGGCTGCAATTCCAGCAGGTAGTTTGTCTGCAGAGAGAGCAAATCATTTCAGCCGGAATTTCACACGCTTCACAAACTTCACAACCTTCGCAAGGAAAAAGAGGGGATTCATTTCCCAATAATTCTATTATTGTTCTCGGAGCGCAAAAAGAGATAGATTCTAAAATTTCTAAGGTTAGTTTGGTGGGATGAGCCACGTCATATTCATACGTAAATTTTAGTCCGGGCTTTACAAGCCTACGAAGTGAAATATCCATAGATTGTGGGGTATATTCAGCTTCGGCATGGGACATATAATCGCAATTGCCAACGGTGAATTTGCTGAGATGATCACAGCATTGAAAACTCCTCTCTTTAAAGAGAGAAGAGTCTTCGACCAGTAAGGTTGCTTCGCACTTTGTCACATAAGCGCCTAACTCCCCCTTGAAAGGGGAAGATTGCGGCGTTACGTCTGGTTCAAGCCATGTCTCTCTTAAAAAATGATCTAGTGAATATAGTTTCGTATATTTTGGAAAAGAGACAAACATCCAATATAGATCTCTTTGGTTATCCCAAGATATTCGAACTAAATAACCTTCTCAGGGGCTTTTTATTAAAAAGTCTTTACACTTTTGCCTCAAATAATTTTGATAATATCCGAATAGCATAATCATCATCCCAAGCTGCCTTTCTGCGGCTCTTTGCAACACCACGAGGCCCGCCAAGATCCTCTGTAATCAAGCTATGAGCGATCCGTCGAAATAGCGCCAAGTTCTCTGATGCATACCCAGTTGCTACTTGACTAGCATCTTCAGAAAAAACAACATCCATACTCCAATGCAAATGATTCTCTATTCCCCAATGGCCTCGAGATCCTCTTGCTGCTTCTTCCGGACTTAATATCAGGTTCGAGATATAGTAGCGCTTCTCATTAGAGACCTTGCCATTTATGTCGCGACTACAAGTTACTTCAATTAACGAGCTTAAGTCTTTCCACTTGGCTTTTATTTTTGGATCTAACCAATCTAACTGATCAGCAACAACCACTCTACGTTCTTCAATTCTACCATGTCCCTTTTCACTACTGCTTGATGCTATGCATTCTGCCTCTGCATAGCCAACTTCTTTTGCTTGAGTAAAAAAGTTTTGCACTTCATCATGCAATAATCCCTGATTGCCTTTCAGGGCTAGCATATAGTTGCCACCTTGGGAACGGATTTGAGCTGCAATTTCTATTTGGCATCCCGCTGCATCAATAGTAATTAGAGCCCCTCTAATGTCTATCGTCTTTAATAATTCAGGAATGGCGGTAATCTCATTCGACTTTTCTTCTGTTTTTATTTGCCCTAGCAATAATCCGCGATTAGCTTCCCATGCTGCAACCAAATGAATTGGTTGCTTATGAGAAGCTCCCCTAAGTCGTTTGCCATCAATGGCTATAATTCGTTCTTTTATATCGCTAGAAAGAGATTGAATCCAGTTTGTAAATGCATCTTGAAATGGCTTTGGATTTAGCCGAGTAAGCAGCCACCAAAAAACAGAATAGCTAGGCGCTCGCTCTATCCCTAAGATTCTCTTAAACATATCAATTTTTATTTCTACATATTCCTGGATTTGTGTAATAGCATTGGCTCCCGCTATGACAGCGCACAAAATCATCACCAATAAACTTACTAATGGATAGGAACGATTATCTGCGACTATAGGGTCTTCGACAGCATTAAATCCTTCATTCACAGAATTAATGAAGGCTTGATTATCAATGATTTGATCAATTTCAGAATATGCGTCTTTTGAATTTTTCTTGTTCATATTGTCTCTCTTTTTTTGAAGACAATATGGTTATTTAAATTTTAATTGCTATCAAGGAATTTTAATGAAAAGCCCCTGGGAGGGCGGCTATTTGCCCTTTGATTTAAACGGTGGACGATGCGACAGGTGAAATCATGGTTGCGAGATTTGAACCCACAGAAACGATGTGGGGCTATTTTGAGCTAATGAAAGATCATTTAAAAATACACGGTAGGCCGATAGCTCTTTATACAGACAAACATGGAGTATTTAAGGTTAATCACAAAGATGCTGTAAGCGGAGATGGAATTACTCAGTTTGGATAAGCGATGAAGGCGTTAGGTATTAACCTGATACATGCAAATACCCCTCAAGCAAAAGGGCGCATTGAAAGAATGAATCAGACTTTGCAAGATCGTCTTGTAAAAGAGCTTAGACTTCAAAAGATCTCGACACCCGAAGAAGCTAATGCCTTTTTACCAAACTTTATCAAGGAGTTTAACAGCCGTTTTTCAGTTGTACCAAAAGACTCTACCTGTAAATGGACGAATCCGTTATATTATTCTTAATAAAAACTAAATTTATCAAAAAAGTTCTTATGACTATAGCTCCGATTAGCCCAAAATTGCAACAAATTGTAGATAAACATTTTGAAAATGGAATGCTCCTTAGCATTGATCGAAAAATTTATCTTTTAGCAATTGCTGCTATTGCATTTATTGCAATTCTTTGCAGCTTACCACTTGATATTGCAGTGGGCGCCACAATTGCCACCTGTCTTATCCTCTCTTGTAAAGAGAACTTTTTCCCACAAGACGTTCCTCTGATTCCAGTCGATACTACTCTTACCTTTGAAGAATCAAAAATTATTGAGGAAGCTCTTCGGGATACAGTTCAGTTACATCCTATTTGCGCAGCTTTTCTTAGATCTGTCCCGTCAAACCGTCGACTTCATAATGATTTAAAACTTTATATGCAAAATACAACAGATGCTCTTAGACGTCGAGCTACAGCAGAAATTAATTGGATTCATCTTGCTGTAAAACTTCAAGTTCGTGAATTGAAAGCGCCGATTGAAATTTGAAGTGCAAAAGTGGAGTTAAAAAAAAGAATAGGCAGGTGATGAAAAAATCTCTATTGTGAATTTGTTCAATCAAACACAAGGAGACTCTATGCCTAAGGCATATCACCACCTAACCTATGCACAAAGATGCCA
>CAMBTZ010000039.1 GCA_945870925.1 Chlamydia trachomatis
GAAAATCGTAGTTTGCGAGTCCGTAGGATCGCCAGAGGTGAGGCTGTATTGTATACGCGAATCCCGAAGCAAAATGCGATTTGTCAAAGTCAGAATCGACCAAATTAATTAGTGAAAACAATATTGTTATCAATCTTATGAGGAATTACTTAAACCCGATACTCAGGTTCTTAGCGTCCACAGAAAGGTTGCAATATTAGATGACTGCAAAGAATAAACTGTATCTGATAGATGCACCTATCAAAGCAAATTTAAAGGACTATAATCTGAAGTCAAATGAGTTAATCTATTATTTCATCTATTAGATCTGATATGGATAAGATTTTTGCTGCAGGATCGGCACGAAGTCTTGAAGTCTCTTCAAATGCGTGTAACAGGGTCTTTTCGAACTCAAATATACTGTCCCATCGAATGTCAACGACTGCGCCTCTGCCTTGCTTTTTTAAATAGATCATGTTTGCAATCTCCCATTCATACATAGCAAATCCGATAAAAAAGAGATTGGATGCCTCAACCTGTGAAGTTACAGCGCCCCCGGGCTTTCCTATGAGGCAGTCTGCAATTAAGAATAAATCAGCCATATCTTTTGTAGAAATTTTTGGAAGGGTTATTAGACTTGAGTTTTCTACACCACTTAAAAATTCATACAATTCACGGCTCTCACCGCAAACTACTATTATTTTATACGTTGGAATAATTTCTGAAAGAGCACATTTCAAAAGTTCGTTATAAGCTGAGATTACAATTTCCTTATCTGGGCTACTTCCAAAGGTAACAAGAATAACTTTCTCATCTTTTAAAAGATCATATTTTTCTCTTATTTCAGCAGTTTGTTCTATTGAGAGTGATCTAAAAAATAGTTCGTCCGCAGAATTTCCAATTAATTTAATTTTATCTAAGGAAATACCATATGTATTTCCTAATATTGGTTCTTTATGCCCATATCGTTTATCTGTATTCTGAACTAATATATCTAATGATTGTGAGTAAATATTCAGATCACATGATAATAAATTTTTTATTCGAGCGCTAATATAATAATCGGGCAGCACTACATTAAGTGGGAGTCCCAGCAATTGACTGTATTTTAGATGATCATCAACTCTATGGTGACATGAAGAAAAAATATGTGCTGGAGCAAACTCCTTTATTCGCATTGCATTATATTGCCATATCGAACCTGGAAAAAATTTTGATATATGTGCTTCAACCCCTTGTAAGACTCTAGAAGCCAAGAGATCTTCCCCTCCTATTAGTAAGCGATTCCGGACTGCTTCACAGTCAATTGGCTCCCCCTTATAGCTTATCCCACAATTTTTTAATGGATCAATAACATGCCTATCCGTATAAAGGATGAGAACCTCAAACCCTTTTTTACAAAATTCTTTTTCAAGCGATCTAGCAACAGATTCATGTCCACCCTTAATTTTTGTTGTTAAAATAGCAATTCGATTAATTTTTAAATCTATAGATCTATTTATTTGCTTATATTGAGTAGAAAATTGTGTTATCTTTTCTCTATAAGGATTTATATATTGATGGTCATAAGTTTCAATTTCCAATTGCCATGTTTCAAATGGTGCGCCAATTAAAAAGGGTTTTTTTACAAAAATTTCAGGTAAAAATCGATTGTAAAATGAACTAATTAATTCATTCACATGCACAAATTCTAATTCAAAAATTTCGCTGTACAAAGCATGTATTCTCTCACCATCTTGAATTCCAAATGTATGTGTAAAATTAGAAACTCTAGATTCTATATTATCTAATGATATTATTGAGCCATCGCAAAAACTAAGAGAGCCTCCTGTCGAAGAAAAATCAAGACTTAGAGATAAACAGCACTCATATTTATTGTATATTAGGCTAATTCTAGGAGGTGCAAGTGTACCAAAATAAATTGTTTCACCTACAATTTTGTTAATAATAGCAACATGGTCTTTAAGCTTATGAGAATCTGAAAATTCATGATCACAATGCCATGTCTGATCTGGAAAAACCTGAATTAACCCCACAAGCGGATCTTGAACTTGAATTATTTCCTGCCTTGGTAAGGTGGTTTTTAAAGGCTCTGACATAGAAACTCCCAAAATTTAGAAACAATTATAAAACACGTAATTTTTATACCATAATTACTATATATTATTAAAGCTATATATATGCGTTTATTAGAAACACCTCATTTTAAAAATAAACAAAGTTTTAAATCCTTAATAAAGCGTAAGCTACTGATGCTATTGATTTTTTTACTCTATTTTTATAACCAACAAGACAACAAAAATTATGAGTCTGTCAGCAGTCAGACTGGAATTTTATAGTAATTTGATTTTCAATTAAGACTGGTGGCAAAAAGAGCGCTTTAGATAATTGCAAACGAAAGTGGTGCCGAAGCAGGACTCTGTTATTACAGATCCGATGCAGACATGTAATAAGATCAAGATGCTCTTGAAGCCATGGTCTTAATTCAAAATCAAATGACTATATCATTTGGTTAAAAACCCAAAGGGCTGTAGCTGCGCTAAGAGTGCCTGTAATTACTATGCAGCTAACGCAAAAATACAGTCTCTTTTTAGAGCAAAAATTCTTATTTATAGCAGTTTGAGCTATGTTGATAACTAGATCAGAATTTATTTCGGTGGATGCACTTTCAATCTCATCCGGATTAAAATCAGTCATTGTAGGGGCCCTTACTCTCATTGTCTATTCTCCTAATAAAAAATTCGGCGCTATTCTATAATAACAGGGGTATATATGAAAGAATTTGATTGTTTAGCGTTAGAAACTGAGCTTAAAGGGAAATTGTTTGTTGAAGCGTCAGCTGGGACTGGCAAAACATTTGCTATTGAGCATGTAGTTGCAAGGCTAATTTTGCAAGGGTTTCCAATTGATAAAATTTTGATCACCACATTTACAAATGCGGGTGCTCGGGATTTAAAACTTAGAATTTATCAAAACTTGCAGAATCTTCTTGAGACTGATTCCCCGCCCCCTTATTTAGCTGGGTTTGAAATTGAGAGTGCAAGAGACTCAGTCAAAAAAGCATTGAAAATGATTGATGAAGCTCAAATTTTTACAATTCATTCATTTTGCCATAGGATGCTATCTGAATTTTTATTTGAAGCAAACATAGATGCAAGTCTCATTGATCCTGAAAAGGGGCTTGGAAAAGAGATGATGGAAGTGGCAGCTCTTGATGTCTTAAGGACAATTATTGATTCTGATGAGTTTAGCCCTGCTCAACTTGCTAAATTAATGGCGCCATTCAAAAGGGAGACTAAAAATTTTGTAAAAAAGGTTGTGGCATTTATTTCTTCAAATCCGGATCTGCCTGAATACAAAAATTATAAATCTCTAAAAGAGAAGTTTACAGACTTTACATATGATGCCTATGAAGAACTTTTAGCAATCGCCCCCTTCTATAATAAAACATCAACTAGATCAGGCGAGCTTCATTTCTTTGTCAAAGAGCAAATTCAAGCATTATCAAGCAGTGATTTTGACACATTAATTCTCTCTTCCCCATCTATATTTACCCTTTTTCAAGAAGAGAATCGGAAAAAAAGTTCTACTGTAGAAGATCACCCTCTTATACTAAAACTTGCCCCTATTATTGAAGAAGCAAGTGATCCTTTTATTCTATTTTGCAGAGTAGCAAAAAAAGTGCAAAGGCTTCTTGAATCAAGAAATGAAGGGCCAAACATTCTTCTAGAAACAATGTGTAAAGCTCTTTTACATTCATCTTTTAAGAAGAAAGTTTCCGAAAAATTTCAAGCTGTGATCATTGATGAATTTCAAGATACAGACCCTATACAATGGAGCATTTTTTCATCTCTTTCTCCTGAGCTTCTACTTGTTGTTGGTGATCCAAAACAGTCAATTTATGCATTTAGAGGGGCTGACTTACAAACTTTTCTTAAAGCAAAAAAAGAATTTCCATTTATCTATAAACTCTCTTCAAATTACCGTAGCGACCCTACGCTGATTGACTCATTAAATAGACTTTTCGAGATACCGGCCCTCTTTACATTATCTGAAAAGGGATTAGATTTTTCCTATGAAAAAATTATTCCAAAAAAGAAGCCTACTTGTAAATTACAAGAAGAATCCTTCCAATTTGTCCTTGCTAATTCTGAAGAGGAGGATCTCTCTTTCTCTTATATTGCTCATGAAATTAACAGGCTAAAAGGAGATTTTTCATTTGCTATTTTAGTAAAAGATCGGTTCGAAGCATTTCGTCTTACGGCCTATTTACAGAATTTAGGCTTATCTGTTCTAACAACAGCAACAGCTAATATTACAGAAGGAAATTCGTTTAAATTTCTCTATTTAGCATCAAAAATTGTTAAGTCCCCCAAAAATATGAGTCTTGCAAAGGAGCTTCTAGCTCACCCCTTCATTGGTTGCCCTTTAGATAAATTAGGAATGATCTCTGAATCTGATGTTTTAACCCCTTTTATCGACCTTCCTCAAATTCTTTGTGAAGAAGGTTTAGCCTCATTCCTAACACATTTGCTAAAACTAACAAATGTTGAATCTAGAGAAGATTATGCAGACCTAATGCAAATAACAAGCCTTATCCTTGAATCAAATCCTGAGTCTCTACACAAATATTTAGAAAAACTCTCACTTCTTGAACCCGATGATCATCCTTATCTGAAAAGAAAACCTCTTATTGATAAAAGCAACATCCACATCATGACTTCACACATGAGTAAGGGCCTTGAATTTGATATTGTTTTTGCACTAGGAACTTCTATTCGACAAAAACCTGCCCCACTTAAAGAGCCTCTGGAACAGGATCTTGAAAAGCTTCGGCTTTTTTATGTTGCAGCAACAAGAGCAAAAGAAAAACTCTACCTCTTTGTAAAATTTACAAAAGAAGAGCTTTCTAAAACATCACGAGCTCCAATAGAGCTTTTATTGGCAAAACTTCACGCTCCACTTGCCCCTTATAGCGGACTTCCTAACCCCTCTTTAGAAGAAATTAAAACCACACTTACATTGCACAAATTTTTCTTTATAGAAATTGACACACCTTTTCTTGTACAAAAAAAATTGCAACAAACTATAACTCTAGAACCCGCTTCAATTCTCCTTCCTGAATTTCCCCTTCCTAGAAAATTCTCATCATTTACTTCACTTACTTCAAATCATAAAACCTCTACTGTCCCCAAAGAGAGCGATATCCCGCCAGGACCTGTGACAGGAAATCTCCTCCATCTTCTCTTAGAAAAACTGATTGAAGATGGCTCCTATTATGATTGGAAAGAAGAAAAAATTAGAAACCTAATCTCTCAAGTATTGTACAGAACTCATCTAGAAAATTATAAAAATAGTGTTTACGACATTTTATATGCAGCCTTTCACACAAACCTCTCCACTTTTTGTTTAAAAGATGTACCTCCTGATTGCATGCTTCAAGAACATACATTCTGCTACGCTCTTTCTGACCGCTCTTACATGAACGGCATTATTGATTTAGTCTTTTTATATAAAAACCACTATTACATTCTTGATTGGAAAATGAATCTTCTTAGCTCATATGATTCAGTAAGTATAAATCAAGCAATGAGTGAACACTCCTATTTTATCCAAGCTCAAATCTACAAAGAGGCTGCAATACGTTCTTTAAAAGATTACCCATTTGGAAATACCTTCTATTTTTTTCTTCGAGGCAAACAAAATGGAGTAATTAGATTATGATTGATGTAGCCTTTGCAAGAGCTTTATTGAAGGAGAATAAAGATACTGAATTACACGAATTTCTTGCGCTTCTAATGAAAAAAACAAGAGAGGGTCATCTTTGCGTACATAATCAAGAGATTCGGGAAAAAATAGCCTATCTTGCACATGGGGATAGAAGCCCGATCGCGTGTTATAATGATTATTACTACTTAAGGAGAAATTTTGATCTAGAATCAAGTATATTGTCCGAACTGAAGAGATTGCTCCACGCAAAACAAAAATTAACTTTTATTCCTATGACAAAATTTCCACTATATGCCGCTCAAAAAGAGGCTCTATCTAAAGCTTTTGAAAATAGACTTCTTTTAATTTCAGGCGGGCCGGGCTCCGGAAAAACATACATCGCAAATGCTCTGATTGATTCACTTTTAACTTATAAACCTGATGCTACTATTCTCTTCACAGCGCCAACAGGTAAAGCTGCTTTCCGAATTAGGCATCCAAAAATCAGACAAGGAACTATACATAATTTACTCGGATTAAGAGAAAAAATGCCTGATAATTTTGAGGCAAAACCTCTTATTTACGATTTTATCATAGTAGATGAATGTTCTATGATCGATGCAAAACTTTTTTCTACCCTTCTTTCATCTATTCCATCAGGCACGCAACTAGTCTTAATGGGCGACCCCGATCAATTACCACCTGTAGAAGCAGGCTTTGTCTTTCCTGAATTTTTTTCCATAGCAGATCTACCTCAAATTATTCTCGATCAATCAATGCGAAGCGATCGCAAAGGAATTTTAAAACTCGCAAAACATATCAAAGAGAATCAAATCGATGCCGTTTTCTCACATTTAAGCGATCCTGCCTATCCAGATACTAAACTTGTCTCCATTCCTAAACAACCCCCCATTCCACTTGATAATGGAGTTACCCTTCTAACTCCCTTCAGAAAGGGATATCTAGGCTCTAGCTTTTGTAACGATTATATCGAATCTAATAAAAAGGCCACTCTTAAAACCCCTATTATTATTACAAAAAATGATTATAAATTTAACCTGATGAATGGTGACATTGGAATTAAAGAAGGAACATTTGGTCTTTTTCCCCAAAAAATTTCGCTTCCACTTCTTGCCGAGTACGATCTTGCGTGGGCCATCTCAATTCATAAAAGTCAAGGTAGCGAATTTGAACATGTAATTGTACTCCTGCCACCAGGCTCTGAAATTTTTGGTAAAGAACTAATCTACACCGCTGTTACAAGAGCCAAACATAGCGTTACCATTGCATCAAGCCCCGAAACTCTTAAGAGCATTCTTAACCAAACCTCGCATCCCACCTCAAATCTTGGTTTGCGATGGAACTCATAAAAGGTTCATAAGAGGTGTTGTAAAAAAATACAAAAGCTCTTATCATACTTATTTTTAAGCAGCTTAAACAACTTGGAAATAAGATGGACCCAATCATAAATCACTACCTTGCCGAATTTATTGGAAAACACCCTGGGTCCTGCGGAATACTCATTAAAGAATCTATGGAAGATTTAAAGCTGCAAAAGACACACCTTATCGCAGGCACTTATTTTGTGTGCTCATCTACGATTAAATTACATTGTGACGATCAAATCTCTATAGTTGGCCCTTTTGACAGCGAATCCATTTCAATTGCTGGAGGCAGTCTTCTTGCAGGAAAAATAATAGACCTGAAATCTCCTAAAATGGCTTTTGTTGGCACAAAAGAAGATCCGGTAACAATTATTGGATTAGATGCAATTTCAATCGACTCAACTGAAATCATGAAAATCAAGAATGTAGTAATTTATCTTCTTGAAGGAGCTTCTTTCTCTTTTATGTCTAAGGGGTTCTCTGAGTTTGAAAATGTACGTGTTATGAAAATGAGGTCTAGTGATGGTACACTTGAGATAAGATCTCTATATGACTGGCCGACTTATGCCGATTTCTATTCTTCTTGCTAGCAATAAATTAGTCCATTCCTATTGTAAGAAATATGAAACAGAGCTTTGAAAATGAATTAGCCCCTCTACTAAAAAATAATGAAGAGTGGGCAAAAAAGAAAGCTATAAATGATCCTAACTACTTTGCAGATAGTGCAAAAGAGCAAGTACCTCCCTATCTTTGGATCGGTTGCTCTGACAGCCGAGTTCCGGCAATTCAAGTAACAGGACTTGAGTCGGGTCAAATATTTGTTCATCGAAACATCGCAAATCTTTGTTCTCATACAGACTTTAGCTTTCTATCCGTACTCGAATATGCTGTTATGATACTAAAAGTGAGACACATAATTGTTTGCGGCCACTATGGCTGCGGTGGAATTAAAGCTGCAATGGAAGAGCACCACCTAGGCCTTGTTGATAATTGGCTCAGGCACGTTAGAGATGTCTATTATACTAATAAAGAGGTGCTTGAGAATATTTCTGATCCAAAAGAGCGAATGAATCGTTTAGTTGAACTCAATGTCACTCGGCAAGTTTTAAACATCTGCCATACAACAATTGTCCAAGTTGCATGGGCTAAAAATCAACCTCTTTTTATCCACAGTTGGGTCTATGACATGTCTACAGGAAAAATCAAAGATCTATGCAACTCATTCTCTAGCATAGATCAACTTGAAGAGATCTACCGCATCAAACCTAGCACTTGATTCAAATTTATCATTTCTTTACAATTTAATCCTAAGCAACACTTGAGGATTTTTATGTCTACACCAACTGCTGCATTATCTAGACCGGTAATTGATCCGGTTTTATATGACCCTAAATTTCAAAAAATTGCAACTGAATCATTATCAAAAATCTACATGTCGAGCAATGGAAAAACTACTAAAGTTGAAATCAAAAGTGAAACAAAAACATATACCGTCTCTATCGCTGTAATTGTTATGCTAAGCGAACTAGGTGCCGATACATATAGCATGTGGGACCACTCAGCTGCAGCTTTGGCCTGTTTACAAACTAATACTCCCCCTATTACTAGGGTAGAAATTCTTGCCTTTGCTTGTGATAAGATTTATATTAGCACAGCCTTTTACGATCCTTTCAAATCATTTCCAAAACCTTATACACATCTGCCTCCTAAGTCTTAGAACCTGTCCTAAACCTAAGAAACTTTCTATATATGATATTCCAATAAAAATAACCTAAAATTCAACGCAAAGGCTCAAAGAAACAAAGGCGCAAAAAAAAGAAGAGGCCATACTGCGCATCCACTATTTTATAAATATGGCAAATTTAATTCGCTATAAAATGGATTTAAAAATAAGAAAGCTAGCTTTGTGCCTTTGCGTTGAATTTTTGATACAAACCCATCAAGCTAGATCTAGATTTCAGTTTAAAAAGACGTTCTAGGTTTTAAAACAGGTTCTTAGTATAGGTTTTTAACTGATCTGAGGTTTCCAAAGAGTCCAAGCTGAGGTTTTAGAAAAGTAGGCATTCCAAGACTCCGGAAGTGGCTTTAGTTCAAATGTACTTTTACGGTAGAGCTGTAACTTCTTTGTTTTGGGGTTGTGGGTAAAGGCAAAAAGCTCACTTCCCCAATTAGTATCTGCAAATGCGATAAAACCCTCATGATCTCTTATATAGGTGTAGGTATTCCCTCTATCTTGCCATGCTTCTAAGAATGTTTTTAATCCTGGCCTAAAGAGAAAGGCATGAACTTGATTTGTCATAAGAATAGCTTTTAATGGGTTATCCTCAAATTGTTTAGCTTCAATATAAGAAAGGTCCTTCATATAGTCGATGAGAAAGGCGCAGAGCTCTAAAGGAGATTCAGGAAAAAATTCTTTTTTTATTAATGGGTTTTTAAGAGAAAAATAGCAGCTTACAAGGGATTCTAAACTCCCCCCGGAAATATAAGCCCAAGGCTGAAGCGATGTAATCTCGCTGACATGTGTTTTGTGCATCTCCTTAATTCTAAGATATGCGTTTTGCAAAAAAGATTTTTCCCAAAGCGTTTGTATGACCCTATCAATCACCTCTTGAATAAGATCTTTGGCCCCTTTCCAATCAGCTGAGTATCCGATATCAGCCTCTGCTAATCGAAAAAACTCTTCTAAAGATTTTAAATACTCTTTTTCATCAAATATCATTGTCCAGACAGTAGGATCACTCCGGCCATGCTTAAACATTAAACGAAATCCTGCCGGACGATCTTCTAAAATTTCCCCATCCCCTTTTGTTAATTCAGGATCAAAGACTTCCTGAAAATATAGGGGAAATAACCTTATAAGCTGTTCAATAAAAAATGGATAAAACTTAGCGATATTTTCGGCATTCCCCCTTTTTTCATCCATCATATCTCGTGAAACATAAAAATGATGCGCCTCCATCTTCGCTTCAGCTTGCAATCTTCTTGCCTGATCCTCAGATGTTACATTTCTAAATAGAGCTTCTGTAGTTTTATAGCGATCTTCTGCATGAAAAAGTTCTTCTTGTAATTTCTCTATCTCTTTATTGGCTACCTCTAATTTTTCTTGAAGAAAATTAAAAACAGCTGAACCGATACCGTATGCATCTTTTGTATCTAGACCTAACCCTGTATACATATTCCACTTATAGAATTCAGTCTTCCAATCAGCAAATGAAGCTACTGTGTATTCATAACATCTTAAGATGGGTGACTCAAAATCTAATTTTCCCGATGTTTTGATGCTAATTGGTACTTTGTATTCAATACCATCAATAACCCTTCTTAGCTGTCCCCTTGTAATTAGTTCATATAGATCTAAAAAAAGAAATTCGGGATCATTTGTCTGCATATAAATTATTGGTGCTGTAGCAAAACAAGAACCGACTGCCTGCCTTAAAAAGATAAAAAGCGCTTCTATGAGAACTACTATAATATCTCTTTTTTCTAAATCTCGATGATTACCTACAGAAATTTTTATCAGCTCTTCTACCCACTTGTTAGCAAGGGGAAAACTAAGCTGCTTAAGTTTTAGAGCATATTTTTTTTGAAAAAATATTTCAATAATTTGCTTTACATGCTGCGGAAACACATCATCAAAGCTACCATAGGGCTGAATTTGAAATTTTTCAATCACCTCTTTTGCTTTAGGTATGTCAACTTCCCCTTTTTCATTAACTACATAGCCTGCAATCAGTTTAGAAAACCTGCAGATACGTAGCTGCTCGATCTCGAAATTCCCGGCTTCAATAGAGCGCTTGCAAAGCTCGCTATCTTCTGTTATTCTTAAGATATCCATAACCTCTACTATATACAAAAATATGAAAATATCATGTAACGAAAAAGAATTAGAAATCGACAGCCCCATAGCCGGCAGTGCTCTAGCACAAAAATTAAATCAAAATGAGCCCTTCCAAGCAGTTGCAATATATGTAAACGGCAAGGCCCAGGACTTCTCAAACACAATTCTTCCTGGTGATCAAGTAGAAATTCTCACGTTTGATGATGTACGTGGGAAAGAGGTTTTTTGGCACTCATCTGCTCACGTTTTGGCTCAAGCAATCCTAAGACTTTGGCCAAATGCAAAACCTACAATCGGCCCGCCCATTGATGCAGGCTTCTACTACGACTTTGCAAACCTCTCTTTAAGTGAAGATGATTTTCCAAAAATTGAAGAAGAAGTTCAAAAAATTGTTAAAGAGAACTACAAGCCCGAAAGATATCAATTTAAAGACAAAAAGGAAGCTCTCGATCGATTTAAGGATAATCCATATAAGCAAGAATTAATTCGTGAGTTACCTGAAACTGCTCCTATTACAGGTTATCAACAGGGTGAATTTTTTGACCTTTGCAGAGGCCCTCATCTTTCTACGATCGGAAAGGTCAAGGCAATGAAGGTAACTAAAACATCAAGTGCATACTGGCGAGGCGATTCCACAAGAGAGATGTTGACAAGAGTTTATGCCATCTCATTTCCCGATCGCAAGCAATTAAAGGATTATCTCACTTTGCTTGAAGAAGCAAAGAAACGGGACCACAGAGTACTTGGAGCTAAACTTGAGCTCTTTTCATTTTTTGATGTGGCTCCCGGAATGCCACTTATTCAACCAAACGGAATGTATATCTGGAATCAGCTTCTTGATTTTTGGAGAGTGCTTCA
>CAMBTZ010000040.1 GCA_945870925.1 Chlamydia trachomatis
CCAAGTTTCTCAGAAACGCCGCATCTTTACCTTATGATATCGTAATACTTGACCCACCAGCATTTGCAAAAAAGAAACAAGATGTAATGAATGCGTGCAAAGGATACAAAGAGATAAATCGACAGGCAATCCAAAAAATGCCTGCAGGCTCACTTCTCTTGACATGCAGCTGCTCCTATCATGTTGATGAAGAACTTTTTCAAAAAGTAATATTCCAAGCTGCGAATGATGCAAAAAGATCTGTTAAAATAATTGGCAAACACAGGCTAGCCCCTGATCACCCAATTAATCTTTATCATCCGGAGGGCAGCTATTTAAAAAGCCTCCTTTTATACATAAGTTAATCCTTGACTATGCTATACTCGCCAGGAATTATGGAGAGATATTAGAATGTCATTTAAAAACTTTGGTTTATTAGAAGAACTTATCCGAGCAGTCGAGGATGAGGGGTACATAGAAGCTACACAAATACAACAGGAAGCAATTCCTTTAATTCTTGAAGGATCTGATCTATTGGCCGGTTCTCAAACAGGAAGCGGAAAAACTGCCGGCTTCACCTTACCTCTACTTCAAAATTTAATGACTAAAGGTTTTAAACATGGAAGACCTGTTTTAAAAGCCCTTATATTAACACCAACAAGAGAACTTGCAGCACAAGTTGAAGAAAGCGTAAGAATTTATGGTAAATATTTACCTTTAAAATCTACCTGCGTTTTTGGTGGCGTTAATATCAATCCTCAAATTTCTAGACTTCGCACAGGTGTTGATATTGTTGTAGCAACTCCCGGAAGACTTCTTGACCTTGTTTCACAAAAAGCTATAAATCTATCTCTTATTGAAATATTAGTTCTAGATGAAGCCGACCGCATGCTTGATATGGGATTTATCCACGATATTCGGAGAATCATAAAATTATTACCCCAAAAACGGCAAAATTTACTTTTTTCAGCCACCTTCTCCCAGGACATCAAAAAATTAGCAGACGGATTTTTAACAAATCCAAAAATGATTCAAGCGACAAAGAGCAACGAAGCAGCACCATCTGTTTCACATATCATCAACCCTGTTGATAGCAAAAATAAATCAAAACTTCTCTCTCACCTTATTTCTTCTCAAAAGTGGGGACAAGTGCTTGTATTTACCAGAACAAAACATGGTGCAAATAAGTTGACAGCAGACCTTTTTGAAAACAGTAAGATCACAGCTGCTGCAATCCATGGCAACAAAAGCCAAGGAGCAAGAACAAAAGCACTCAAAGACTTTAAAGCAGGCTCTGTTCAAGTTCTTGTCGCAACTGACATAGCAGCCAGAGGCCTTGATATTGATCAACTACCGTACGTTGTGAATTTTGACCTTCCCCACGTTCCGGAAGATTACATCCACCGTATTGGCCGTACAGGCAGAGCGGGCCATACCGGCAATGCCGTATCACTTGTATGCATCGACGAGCGCGATCTCTTACGCGATATCGAACGTTTACTTAAGCAGCCTATTCAAAAAGTCACAATCGAAGGCTTCCAGCCCGATCCATCCATCCCGGCCAGACCAATCCTTATGGGCGGCGGCGGACGTGGCGGTAGCTCTCAAAAACGAAATGGTCCTGCACGTTCTAGCGGCCCACGCGGTGGCCAAGGCAAACCACGCAATTTCTCTCAAAGCAATCAAGGCAGAAAAGAGCAAACGAGCCACCCTCGCAGAACCCCCGCATAACATTCCCCATCAATCGTTGCCCTAACAGGCAACGATTCTTCTAATAAGATTGATTTAATTTAAAAAGTGTAAGATTCTTATTTTTGCATGAGACCTTACTTTTTTTATTTTGTTATTTACCTGTTCGTCCCTATGTTACTCACCGCAGCCGGTGAAAGCATCTATGTAACAAATTACTTATCTGGAACTTTATCTGTAATTAATTCCGACACCTACGAAATTATCAAAACAGTAATTCTTACTCCAACTTGCAATTATGTTGCCGTATCACCAAATGGACTTTACGTTTATGTGGGAAATTACCTCGATGACACTGTTACAGTTATTGAAACAGCCGGCTATTCCATAGTACATACTATTACAATGCCTGCAAACAGCCGCACTTCAGGAATTGCATTCACTCCCGATGGCCTTTACGCTTATGTTGCAAACAATCAAATCGACTCCGTCAGTGTCCTCGAAACAACCGGATATTCAATTATTACCACAATCAGTTTACCAGCTGGTAGTCATCCTCTACAAATTGCAATCAATCCTAATGGCGATTATGCATATATTGCAAATAAAGGAGACGGAACAGTAAGCGTAATTCAAACCTCCAATAACACCCTTTTAACTACTTTCCCTGCTACAGTCCCCCCAAATTCAAACGCCGGATCTAATTGTATAGCAATAAATTCTTCTGGAACACGTGAATATGTTACAAATTTTGAAAGCCGAACAGTAACTATTATCAAAGATAACAGTTTGTTTGATAAAATCTCCCTAGCCAGCAATCCTTCATTCATTGCAATAAGCCCAAATAATAGTTACGCATACATAACGCTCTCATTAATCAACTCTGTTGCAGTTCTTGAATTTCCATCAAAAATTGTTTTGACAACCATTGCTATTAGACAAAATAGCTCGCCAGCTCAAATTGCAATTCACCCCAACGGGGATTTCGCCTATGTTACAGAACCTAATACAAATAGCCTTGCTATTATCGATCTTACAAATAACACATACTTAGAATCAATTAATACTGGAACGGGAGCCAAAGGCGTTGCAGTCAATCCATTTCCTCAAAGAACCAATGTAAATCCACCAAATAATTTCCTCGGTCAAAGCATGCTTAATAACTTTATTCTCGCAAGCGAACACTTTAACAACCTTTCATGGAATACTCCAAATTCAAGAATTGCAGGCTATCGCCTTTCTAGAAATGGGATTTTAATAGCAAATTTACCAAGTAATACGATTGAATATGAAGACCATAATAGACCTATTGGGCAAACAGATATATACTCACTAGTTGCCTATAACGAAAATGGACTTAATAGCATGCCAATTTCCTTAACCATCAGAACAGATTAATATGTGGTTAAATTTTTTTAACATTTTTTCTCACTTCTACCTAGCAACCACATTCCTTTCTGAAAATGTCACGCCCGAAACTTCAGAACTCCATAAAGCTTCATGGTGGGAAACTTCATTACCATCACCCTATATAGAAGCAAAAGCAGGCTATTTCTTCTTCACCTCCTCACAAATGAGAGATGTTTACAAGCGAGGAGGACTTGACGTTCAACTAACCGGAACCTTCCCTCTTGTACCCTTTCTAAGAATCTATAGCAGCCTGGAATACATGGAAAAAAATGGCTATTCGCTAAATGGCCACCAAAAAACAAACTTTTACGCACTACCCATCAGTCTAGGACTTCAAGCCGCCATTAAAATTTACTCACCTCAAGCTCTGTCCTACTATTTCACAATCGGTCCAAAATATTTTTTCACCTGGATTCATAATCACTCATCCTACATTTCAAGACACCAAAACTCAAACAGCTGCGGCGGCTTCATCAACACAGGCTTTCTATTCACCCTCTACCACAACCTTAACCTAGACCTCTTCACAGAAGCCTCCTACATACGCCTTCACTATTCAAGCTCCATACCCAACTCTCAAGGCCATACAGCCCAAGTCGGCGCCGTAACCTTCGGCCTCGGCCTTGCTTACTTATTTTAAATTGGCCCATTCCTTTTTAAATTTTTTTAGGTATTTTTATCCTTCTATCTTTGATGACTTCTTTTTTCTAAATTTGGTTAATATCTTGAAAATTTAGCTTTTATTTCCCCATTTTTCAGTTTCGTTGTATATAAAGTTATCAAATAGTAAATTTAATTCACTATAACATAAAACTTCATCATTTAAGTTACTCTTAATATAAATTGAATTGAATTTAATTTTGAATACTTATAACATTTTTTAATTTATGAAATTCTTGTTATTAATACTCCTCGTAAGCTGGTTAAACGTATCTTGCTATTATCCTAACTTTGAGGACAACCCGCTTATAAATAAGAAAATGAGGCAGATGATGTCACCCTATCTCTTGCCGTTAGATCACCCTGCTAAACCGATACTAGATCTAATTTTTTCTGAAACAAGAGTGATAGAAAATAAGCAATCATTGCTAGACGCAGAATTTAAAATCATCTCTGTTCAATACGGCAGCTCTATCATAGTAGCAAAACATCCTCTAGTCCCCGGCTTCATATTCAAGATTTATTGCGATTCCGAATCTATTGGTCGAAAAGGAATCCCTGGATGGGAATGCCTAACTCAACGATGCATAAACGCTAAAAAAACCCGAAAAATCATCAATAGAAACTCCCTACGCTACTTTACAGCCCCCGAAAAATGGCTCTATATCCTTCCTCTAAATTCAAACACCCCCAAAAAAAACAAGCACCCTGTTATTCTTATAGCAACAGACATGGAGCTTGTACCCCGAGAAGCCACAAAACTAGCTTGGAAAACAACTATCACCCCATCTCACCTCGATGAACTCTACATCATCTTTGAAGCAGGTTATGGCTCATCCTATCTAATCAACAATATTCCTTACACCAAACATGATACATTTGCACTCGTAGACCTCGAAAAACCGAAAAGAAAAATCAACATGAAAAGAATTACCAAGTATCTATCAAAAGAGATGCGACACTACTGGGAAGAACTGCTCGACTAAATCATCTAGATACCTAAAATATGGGGGAGGGCAGATTCGAACTGCCGAAGGACAAGGTCCGCGAGATTTACAGTCTCGAGCAATAGGCCACTATGCGACTCCCCCAAAACCATTGGAAAGTATAGAATGCTGAAGAAAGGACTTGAACCCTCAACCGTCCGATTACAAGTCGGGCGCTCTACCATTGAGCTACTTCAGCATGTTAGAGTGCTAGATTTATAACAAAGATTTAGTTTTCTTTTCAATCTTTTTTTACGTTTTGTGCATTTGTTGCACTTATCACTCTTCCGGCAAGGCTAGTAGGAGCTTGAGAGATCCCCTCTTTAGTGATTTCAGAAATTTTTTGCTGAAGGCTTCCCGTTCCATCTTTTACAACTGAGATGGTTCTTGAGCTAAGCTTAGGGCTTCCGCAACATTTTTTATATTTTTTTCCTGATCCGCAAAGGCAGGGGTCATTTCTACGAATTTCTTTACTCATCATTAATTCCCAAAAAGTCTATAGTATCAGCATGTCTACTAAAAGTATAATCGAAAGTTCGTTCCGCAAGGCGCTTTATAATTTTGACCTTGTCGAAGATGGAAAAATTGCTATAGCTCTAAGTGGCGGCAAGGATTCTTTGACGCTTCTCTATATGCTACACGCTGTTTCAGGACGGGGTTTTCCAAAATTTGACTTGCATGCCTTTCATGTTCAAGGGACTTTCTCTTGCGGACCTGGTATTACATCTAATTTTCTTCAAAAAATGTGTGATGAACTTGGGGTTCCTCTAACTTTGATTGATTCTAATCAGGCCGATATTTCTAAGCTTGAATGTTATAGCTGTTCAAGACAACGTAGAACTCTTTTATTTAAACATGCTAAAGAACTTGGCTATACAAAAATAGCATTTGGTCATCATCTTGATGACAGCGTTCAAACCCTCCTTATGAATCTATTTCAAAAAGGGGAATTTGCGGCTAATCTTCCAAAAATTCATATGCACGATTATGGAATTACGATCATTCGACCTCTCCTTTTAGTAAAAGAATCTTTAATTCTTTCATTTGCACAGGAACAAGGATTTTTTAGAATGACTTGCCAGTGTCCTATTGGACAAAATTCAATGCGTAAAAAGGTTAAGGAACTTGTGAGTCAAATTGAAGAACTTTTTCCTCATGTACGAACAAATTTATCTCACGCCGGTCAGAACTATGGATCTGACAAGGCTTTAAAAAAATAAGGGTTTTCCATGCAATTTCTAGCTCTCTTCTTCTATCTAAGCATCTTGGTATTTATTGGTTATAAATCTCACTTAAAGCACCAAACAGCAAACGATTTTATTCTTGGAAGCCGCAAAATGAATTTTTGGATAACTGCATTAGCAGCTCATGCTAGCGATATGAGTAGTTGGATTTTTATGGCCTATCCAGCAGTAATTTTTGCTACAGGATTAATAAATGTTTGGGTTGCAATCGGCCTAACTTTTTTTATGTTTCTCAATTGGCATTTTGTAGCACCAAAACTTAGAAGAATGACAGAGCATTATAACAGTCTTACACTCCCTTCATTTTTTGAGAGTAGATTTCAAGACACTTCAGGTTTCCTTCGCATTTCAACAGTCGTAATTTCACTTGTATATTACACGGTTTATATCTCTGCCGGACTAGTTGGCCTTGGGCTACTAATTGAAACTCTTTTTGGCGTCCCTTATCTTCTTGGCGTTTTTCTTGGAATAGTTGTAATAATCCCATATTTATTTATAGGAGGTTACGTCACACTAGCCTGGACTGATCTTTTTCAAGGGATATTTCTCATCTGTGCAATTGTCCTAGTTCCGTTATACGCGCTCCCAAAAGTTGGTGGCATTGCAGGGATGCAGGCTGCAATCCTTGCAAAAAAATCATTAGAAGGGATACTTCCAAACACATCGCCTTTAACTTTTTTTAAAATATTTTCACTCATAACAAGCTGGGGTCTTGGCTATTTTGGAATGCCCCACATCCTCACAAAATTCATGGGCATTAAAAATGTAGATGATATGCCTAAATCTAAGTGGTTTGGCATTTCATGGCAGATCGTATCCTTAACAGCTGCAACATTTGTAGGTTTGATAGGAGTCGCATTTTTTGCTCAAAATGGCTTAGCAGACGATCAGCTTGTATTTGTTGATATGGTAACCTCGCTTTTTACACCCTTTATAGGCGCCTTTATTTTATGTGCAATTCTTGGTACAACAATCACTTGCACCGATTCCCAAATACTTGTCCTAGCATCTAACCTAACAGAAGATCTATACAAAAAAGTAATTAGCAAAGATGCTTCAAGTAAAGAATTATTGCTTACCTCTCGCATCAGCGTTTTAATTGTGACATTAATAGCCTTCTTATTAGCAATTTCTAATTCAAGCACGATTTTTTCAATCGTCTCTTATGCCTGGTTTGGTCTTGGAGCCTCCTTTGGCCCACTAGTTATTTTTAGCTTATACGTAAAAAGCACTACGCGCGCAGGCGCTTTTGCAGGAATTATTTCTGGTGCTCTGATTTCAGGCTTTTGGCCCCTTATTAATAATTTCATACCTATTGATATTCCAACACTTATCCCCGGCTTCTTCATAAGTTCATTTACAATTTGGCTCTTTTCCTTTATGACAAAGAGAAAAGACTTGGAGAACCATGAAACGACCTAAAATTGTACTTTGTAATGATGACGGAATCGAAGCACCCGGAATTTTCGCTTTATGGGAAGCGCTGCAACCTTTTGCTGACATAACTATTGTAGCTCCGGCAGAAGATCAGTCTTGTAAAGGAGTTGGTATTTCTCTTCCAAAAACACGCTTTATAGAAGCTGAAAAATTTACATGGGCTGCATCTGATAATGTAACTGCATGGAAAGTATTTGGAACACCTGCCGACTGTACAAAATTTGCACTTCATTATTTAATGAAATCTCCCCCCGATTTTTTTATCTCGGGAATTAACGACGGAAGTAACGCAGGTCGAAATATTATGTACAGCGGAACTGTAGGCGCAGTTATTCAATCTACGTTCTGCAAAGTGCCCGGGATCGCCTTTTCATGCATGTATGATGAAGGACCTGAAAAATTCAAAAAGGTTCAACCCTATATTGCTGCTATTGTAAAACACTTTATGATTCATCCAATTCCAAAAGGGACTTTAATGAATGTTAATTTCCCCGCTCAAGCAACCGATGGGATTTTAGGGTTTAAAATGGCAACACAAGGAAGAAGCTTTTGGGACGTACGCATAGGTAGTGACTCATCTTTAAAAGGGACTCGTAAATACCCTATGATTGATTCTTGGGATTACCACGACGAATCAGACGACAGCGACATAAAGCTGCTTACACAAGGCTATATAACCTGCGTCCCTGTACATGTTGAAGATCTTACAGACCATAAGCACCATCAAAGACATAAACCCATCTTTGAAGAGCTTAACGATAAGTTTGCGTTTTCATCGCCTCCGATCGGAGATGAAATAAATCAAGCTTATGTAAACTTTCGCGCTGCAGAGCCTCCATTAGCTCCGAACAACCCTCTAATTGATACACTCTGATAAACTCTTTCTTAAGAGCTTCACTCGCCTCTAAACCAATCTGTCCGGGCACCTCATCATTAGGATGCCTATTTTGATATTTTTTCGCTGCAATCATTACATCAACAAGATGGAGATACTCTTTTTTTATTTTCGGACCCTCCCTCTTTAAATCACTTAAAGAGTGAACCTTCACAAGCTCTTTTAAGAGCTCTTTTGCAATATCTTCACCCTCCAACTGAAATTCATCAATTGAACTTGGACTACAAGAAGTAATCAAAAGAATACAAATAGCTAACCTGAATAACATACCCAACCTCAAATTAAGTATGCCGGATTGATCACTAAAATTCCATAGCTACTCTAAACAGCCGGTTTAATAATACCAAGATCCCAAAGAAGGAGCTTTACCCCATCTTTTGAGAGAAAATAACTACCCCGATCATCTAGCCCAACAATATCAGGATTATAGACACCTTCCTCATTCATAATAATAGAGTCTACCCCTTTTATAGATAAAGATCCAAACCAGCTAGTAATAGTCTCCCATTCAATTTTTCGATAAGGTTGCAAAGTAATGTTATCATATTCCGGTTTGATAGCTTGATAAAGACTCTCTGTTATTTCATCAATATTATATTCCTTAACTAATTTTTCACTAACACTTGCAGTTAAAACATATGCAGGAATAGGAAGAATTAATTGAATAGAACTCTGTGCTAGTAATGCATCTGCAAAAACACCACTAACTTTTTGAGCTTGATGAAAACTAATAGGTCCACCTGAAACCCTCTCAAGTAATCTCCTGAATGGACCTCTCCCTTCTAATTTTGTAGCAACTTCCCCTTCATAAGGTCGCCATTTATGCCAAACAGCTCTCTGTATCTGATTAATTAAATGGATATTATTGTCCCCACCAACAATATCAAGTGAAATCTCACCTTGCGTTTTTATTTTTAATGATTGTGAAATATTACGCACAGCTTCTTTTATCAGTTCGCCCCGCAAAACTGCCAAATGATGATGAACTACCCAAGAAAAATCAGTTTTTGTCTGCGGGTTCATCATAAAATTAATCTCTCTAAGCCACCCTTCAACACAAGAAGCTCCAATTTCAGAAAGTTCTTTCATGCTCATCTCAAACTTCTCATCACGCTCCCCTGCTATTCTAAACAAAATTGATTGAAGAACTTCTCTACCTCGATCAAAATTAATAGGTCTTACATCACTTATTCTATCATTCACAACTGACTGCTTTATCCGATCCCAGCCCACTTGATTTATTTCAAAATTCAATTTTTTTGCTCTACCTTCTAGCCTAATATAAAGATCCTTAATATCGATTTGTTCCAATTGAGCTCTATCCTCAGACGGTATAATTTCATCAAGTTTTTCCGATAGAAGACTTAAGTAGTTAACATCAAAAGGAGTTTCTTGTTTTAAAGTCCAATCATCAATTGAAATTGAGTCTTGAAATTCATGTCTCTGTGCTTTTCCTAATAAACACTTTGGTAAAAATTGGTGTAATGATTCATTTTTAGCCACATAATCACTTATTATAAGGGAAGCGGTAATCATACTAAATATTTTTAATACTATATTTTGAGGAGCAGCAGCTAATGAAAAAACCATACTAAAAAGTTCAAAAGGAAGTAAAAGCTTTTCTAGTCGACCAGGTAAGTAGCCCAATTTCTTAATAGTAAACAAGACTAACCCAGCTAATCCCAGGGATCCAATAACGTAATGACCAAGAACTAGCATCGCAACATAAGATGAAAGACATGCTACATTAATAATCGTCCCACTATGGTTTAAAATTTTATCTATAGGTATTTCTACAAGTTTAAGCGTCTTTGAAATGCAATCTCCAATTCGATTAAAGCAACCTATTTTTCTTCTTATGTAAGATATTATACATTGAATAAAAGGAAGAGCAATCTTCGTTATAAGAAGGACACCACTATAAAAACCTAAGCGAAAAGAGGAAGGACCACGAACTCTTGCCCACTGCGCATCAAGGAGAACACAGCGATTATTAAGTAAAGAGGCCAAAAAAGTTTGCTGCTTCCCATCGCGTTCATAAGCTTCGGTCTGTTTAGCTTGAGTAAAATGAGAAAGATTAAAAGAAATACTCGATAAAATAGACATAAAACGATCCTCGAAAAATTGCAAAACACAATAAGTGTATAAGAATTTAACATATAAGACAAACAAGACTACTCCTAAAAATAAAGATCTAATTGCTTGAAAAAAAATATGCAGTTCATTTAATATATTTCACAATTACGTTGAGGGGGTATAGCTCAGCGGTAGAGCACCTGTCTTACACACAGGCGGTCAGGGGTTCAAATCCCTTTGCCCCCATAAGTTGCTACCAAATGCGGAGGTAGTTCAATTGGTTAGAGCGCCAGCCTGTCACGCTGGATGTTGCGGGTTCGAGTCCCGTCCTTCGCGATTCTTTTTTACATAGTATGGGGTTATATGGCACATCTCGGAATCACAAAAAAGAAACCCCTTCAAATGGCAGCTGAATACTTTGGAATTGCCTTAGGTTCATTTTTAGCAGCTCTTGCAATACGAGTTTTTCTCTATCCTAATCATTTAATTGATGGTGGCGTTGTCGGCATCTCTCTAATCTTAGGAAGACTGACAAATGACAGCTTTATCTCACTCTACCTCATTTTACTCAACTTACCTTTTGTCTACCTCGCCTATAAATACATTCGAAGAACATTTGTTATTCAGATGTTAATAGCGATAAGCATTTTTGCATTTTTCCTAAGTTGGCTAGAAATTGTCCCTCCATTTCATGGAGATCCCCTTGAAATTATTGCTCTTGGTGGAGCAATTTTAGGTATTGGAGCAGGATTAATTATTCGTTATGGCGGATGTACAGATGGAAGTGAGATCTTAGGAATTATTGCAAACAAGCGCTTTGGATTCACAGTTGGACAAGTTGTCCTTGTCTTCAACTTTTTTGTTTTTGCAGGCTATGGTCTAATTTTTCTAGATTGGCACATCGCTGTAAAATCACTTTTAACTTACATTGTTGCCTTTAAAATGATCGACCTTGTTATAGTCGGCCTCGATGAAATAAAGAGCG
>CAMBTZ010000041.1 GCA_945870925.1 Chlamydia trachomatis
CCATCAACATGTAATAATGCCTAATTTATCAAAACTATTTGATTTTAAACAGTATGAGGCCCCTAAACTTCTTGATCTTGGGTGCGGACAGGGCTTTTTACAGGAACACCTTCCTAAAAGCGTTGCCTATACTGGAATTGATGCATCTACTTCTTTGATCAATCTTGCAAAGCAAAAAAGAAAAGGGATATTTGAGGTACATGATTTAACAAAACCTCTCTCACTAAAAGAAAAAAAATTTACTCACATCACCCTTATCCTCTCTCTTCAAAATATGGGCCCCCCTGATGTTGTCTTAAAAAGTGCAAAAGAGCATTTAGCAAAAAACGGAAAGCTTTTTATTGTTTTAAACCATCCTTGCTTCCGAGTTCCAAGACAGACAAGTTGGGGTATTGATGAGGATAAAAAAATTCAATATAGACGTATTGATAGATATCTAACACCCATGGTTATACCAATAGCTATGGCACCAAGTAAAAAAGAAGAATCAGAAGTAACCTCCTCTTATCACTACCCTATATCCACATACATTAACATCTTAGGAAAGATGTCACTTGGCGTTAATCACATGGAAGAGTGGATTTCAGATAAACAGAGCACCGGTAAATATGCTAAAATGGAGAATAGAAGTAGAGAAGAAATCCCTCTATTTTTACTTCTGCAAGCAGGTTTTTAGTATGTGCGGCATATATGGTCATATCAAGAAGGGAAGCAAGACAAACTCTGCATCAGCTTGTATAGACGGACTTAAAAGACTAGAATATAGAGGCTACGATTCAGCTGGCATAGCCGGCATCCATCAAGGAAGAATCATTTCCTTTAAAACAGTAGGCAAAGTAAACGCTTTAGATAGAGTCGTTCAAGAAAATAACCTCGATCTTAAATTAGCAATTGCACACACTCGATGGGCAACCCACGGTAGTATCACTGAAATTAATGCTCACCCTCATTTTGATGAACATAAATCAATAGCACTTGTACATAACGGAATTATTGAGAACTATCAAAAAATTAAAAAGAGACTCACTGCAACAGGCTTAAAATTCGTTTCAGAGACTGACACTGAAGTAATTAGCCATCTTATATCGCTCCATTATAAAGGGAATATAGCTGAAGCTATTGAAAGAACTCTCCCTGAATTGGAAGGCTCTTTTGCAATAGCTCTCATTCACAAAGATCATCCGGAAAGAATTGTCGCTGCATCAAGAGGTTGCCCTCTTGCAATAGGAGTTTGCCACGAAAGCAAAGACATCTACATCTCGTCTGATAGCAATGCGTTTACCGGAAGATCTTTAGATGTGTTTTATTTACATGATGATGAGTATGCAATCATTTCTGAAGCTTGCATTGAAGTATATAACATGGCCGGGATTAAATTGATTAAATCACTAGAGGTCATAAATTTAGAAGAAAAATCAATATCCAAAGACGGCTTTGAACACTTCCTTCTAAAAGAAATACACGAACAACCAAAATCTGTAGAAAGAGCCCTTCTTGGTAGATTAGATATTAAAAATGGAACAGCTATTTTTGAAGAGCTCTCGATTTCTGATGACCTATTAAAAAAAACTACCCGAATCTTAATTTTAGCTTGCGGCTCTTCCTATCATGCAGGTTGTATCGCTAAACAGATATTTGAATCGCTTGCAAAAATCCCAACAGAAGTGGAAATTGCATCTGAATTTCGCTATCGAAGCCCCATTATCTCAGAAAACACACTCGTAATTGCAATTAGTCAATCAGGTGAAACTGCCGATACATTGGCCGCCGTAAAGGAGGCAAAAAAATCAAACTCTCAAGTTATAGCCCTATGCAATGTTAAACGCTCCTCACTGTCAAGACTTGCTTCATCAACTCTCTGGTTAAATGCAGGCCCTGAAATAAGTGTATGTTCTACAAAAGCGTTCACAAGCCAACTCTCACTTCTAATGCTTCTTGCTCTAAAAATCGCCAGGATAAAAGATCTTGATTTAGGAAGCGGAAAACTTTTTATTTCTCATATTGAAAATCTCGGATCTCAAATTTCTGCAGTCATCTCTAAATCATCAGAATTCAAAATTTTAGCGAAAAAATACGCCTCTTTTAATCAGTTTTTCTTTATCGGAAGAAGCTACATGTATCCAACCTGCCTAGAAGCAGCCTTAAAACTAAAAGAAATCTCCTACATTAATGCCTCCGGATATCCGGCAGGTGAAATGAAACATGGACCTATCGCGCTTATTTCTAAAGAACTTGCAACAGTAGCTTTTTGTGGAAATATTCACACCTTCGATAAATTATTAAGCAACTTAATGGAAATTAAATCACGAGGCGGTCCAATTCTAGCGTTTGCACCCGAAGGCTTTAAAGAGATATTATCAATTACAGAAGATGTTATCTTTCTTCCTAAGCAAATATCCGACCCATTTGCTCCAATTCCCTATTCTATAGCCGGACAATTGTTTGCCTATTATATTGCAAAACTTCTTGGAACTGATATCGATCAACCAAGAAATCTTGCAAAATCGGTCACTGTCGAATGAAGACCTTTTTCATCTTAATTTTATTCCTTTTGCTTTTCTCTTTTTTTCTACCTAATTTATTATCAACAGACACCGGCAATAAATTTCTTAACTATATCGTCGAAAAGAAGACCGGAATTCAAATCGGAACCGTAAATCTTTCTTGGACCGGCCCTCAAATTATAAAAGATCTATCCTTCACAAAAGGGACTAAAAGAATCACTCTTAAAGAACTCAACTTTCAAAAAAGAGAATTCACCCTTAATGACCTTGATATCTGGCTAATAGACCATCATATTAAAGGAGAAAAGATCTCCTTAACCATCAAGGAAGGAGCTTCTATCCCCTTCCTTTCATTCAATTTTGAAAAAATCCAAGTTCCCAGCATGACTCTAAGACTTGGAAAAATGGTCTGGCAAAACTTTGGGGCCGTAAAAGATCTCCTCTCAATCATTCAATTAAAAATTCCTCTTGATGCAGATATCCCTCTTTGGTTTCAGGACGCTCCTTTAAGTATTACAAATGGTATCATTCATTTAGAACGAACCGAATTCCTTCTTGATAACAAATATCAATTTGGAGTCTGGAATAACATCAACCTTGCAAAACAAGAGTTCAATTTAACTTTCGGTATCCCCCAAAAAACCATCCAAAAAGTTCTCGATATCCACGGCCTACCAAAAGACTACACAATCCCTATGCGCTTCACAGGACCATTTGACAATCCATCACTACATAAATCAAGCGCCATAAAAACCATGGCTACACTCCTCCTTCTTCAAAAATTACCCCTCGCCCCCATTCCAAAAGTTAAGCCTTCTCCTTCCTCAAGACCACCCTTTCCCTGGAATTAAGAATTGCTAAAATATATCATTAAATTGCTATAACTTTACTTAAAGGAGCATCATATGAAAATTGCAGTTGTCTTTTACAGCACCTATGGTCATGTTTATCAATTAGCTAAGAGTATTGAAGCTGGCATTTCAGAAGTTCCCGGATCTACATGCACCCTATTACAAGTTAAAGAGACCCTGTCCAATGAAGTTCTTCAAAAAATGGGCGCATTAGAGGCAAAAAAAGCATTTACACACATACCCATAGCTGAAGTTTCAGATCTTGCCGAAGCAGACGCGATTATTTTTGGCACACCGACCCGCTTTGGGAATATGTGCGCCCAAATGAGAGCATTTCTTGATCAAACAGGTAAATTATGGGGACAAGGATCACTTATAGGAAAAGCCGGAAGCGTCTTTGTTTCAACAGGTTCTCAGCACGGAGGACACGAAACTACAATACAGAGCTTTCACACAACCCTTTTACATCATGGGATGATTATAGTCGGCGTTCCCTACTCCTGTAAAGAACTTACAAATATGGACGAAATCACAGGCGGCAGCCCATACGGAGCCGGAACTCTAGCCGGTAATGATGGCTCGAGAGTTCCTACAAAGAACGAACTTGCAATTGCCCGATTTCAAGGAAAGCACGTTGCCGAAATCGCTCAAAAACTTACCCGATAACCACTATAGTGAATTAAATTTATAGTTATTTGTTTTTCAATTAAGACTGCTGGCAAAAAGAGCGCTTTAGATTATTGCTAACGAAAGTGGTGCCGAAGCAGGACTCTGTTATTACAGATCCGATGCAGACATGTAATAAGATCAAGATGCTCTTGAAGCCATGGTCTTAATTCAAAGTCAAATGACTATATCTACATCTCGAGCAATTTATTCTTTGCTTCTTCTAATATTTTGATTGCTTCATCAAATGAAAATTCCCAGAACTTTTGAGTGGGATGTGGATAAAATTGTATAATCACATCCTCTTCTTCTTGCGAAATCTCCACCCATTGAACTCCATTATAAATGATTTCAGCTACAAGACGTTCCCTATCTGGGAGACTAGCTACTGTTATACGAAATTTTCTCATTCTAAATACCTAGGGTTCTAAAAATCCAACAAAATCACCTTTTATACTATATAGTCCTTTAAATTTGCTTTGATAGGTGTATCTATCAGATACGGTTTTTTCTTTGCAGTCATCTGCATCGGATCTGTAAAAACAGAGTCCTGCTTCGATGCGCAATAGCTACTGCAAATAAAAAGCGTCTCTTCTGCTAAACCTATCAAATCAAAATTAAAGAACTATAACGTACGCCTCCAAGGTCAGGTGCATAAATATCAACTACTTTGCCATATCTACTAAATTCTCCAGGAATTATTTTTTTTTCTGGATGACTTAAAATTTCCCCAAGTATTTTTTTCCCATGTTCATTTATTTGCTTTTGATTTCCTATGGGCTTAGGGAAAACGCTACCTTTTCTATAACCATGCTTCATCAAACTTCTTCCAGCCTTTGTAAATCCACCTCTATCTAATGATCCCCCAGCTTCATGCATGTTCTTAAATTCCCCCACTCACTTTAAAAGAGTTCCAGGAGGTGGGAGTGTGCAATAAGTAAATTGAGCATCTCTGCGCCTTTGCGTTGAATTTTAGGCAATTCTTTTCATTGGAACATCTTATATAGAAAGCTTCTTAGGTTTTAGTACAGGTTCTAAGAATCACTCTATACCCATGTTTAATCAAACTTTTTCCATCCTTCGAAGCTGTTTATTCAATTCCCGTGCTTTTGAGGACCGCTAGAAAAAGGTTTTTTAACATAATTAAATGCCTTTAGTACCTCTTTAGCTTTTTCCCTTATTTCCGCCCATTTAGGTGTATCGATAAATTCAAAGGCCTCAGAATATTGATCTGAAAAAATTTCAAATTCTTCTCCAAATTTTCTAACCAACTGATTTTGTTCTTCCGAAATCCCATAGTCTCCATAATTATCCATAATGAAATCAAATACATCAAAAAAATGGCAAACAGTTTCAGTAAAATCATCACATTCAGGCCCCTCACCTCGAATCCAAACTCGCATTTGATATTCTATATCTGAAATGCCCCAAATATCTCTTAAAAATTCATACAGAATATATTTTCTATCTTCATCAGTTAACATAAATTAATTCCCCCTATATACAAATTCATCAATTGGTATGTGCGCTTCTGGAACATCTCGAAAAACCTTATTTCCAAATTTATCTAAAGCTTGCCCCTGTTTCATTTCTGATACGTATGGTTTTTTTTGACATTGTAATGGGCTATGAGGCTTTCCAGGCATTACTCTTATGCAGTTCCCTGGATTTTTAGGATCTATATATTTCATTCCAGCCCCTTTATCAGTAAATTTTACAATATAATTTTCTGGAATGCCTTTTGGTCTTGGGAATGTGGGGAATCCAGCTTCATGAATTAGATCTCTAGCCATTGCTTCAGGCAGAGCGCCTTTATAGGGTTTCAAGAAGGTTTCGGCCCTTGTGCAGGCATCATAGGATGCTTGCATTTCGGGTGTGAAATGCTTTAGAGCTTTAACTGTTGCCTGAGCATCAGGCTTTGGTTTTAAAAGAGTTCCGGGAGGCGGGAGTGTGCAATAAGTAAATTGAGCATCTCTTTCGGCTTTAGCTTCGAGGGCTTCTGGGGAGTAGTTTTCAGATTGCTCGGTTGCAAATATTTGATCAATTCTTTCATGACCTTGAGCTACTAATAGTTGATAATTTTCCATTGGAGAATTCATATCAGCCGGAATCACTGCTGCCGGCATGATTTTTTCATTTAGATCGATTATCTCTTGCTGAAGCTTAGGAATAACGGAAGCTAGTTCGGCTACGCTACTTAATATATCGTGAGTTAGGCATGAACCAAACTCCCTGGCATTATCGCTAAATGATGGATCGACATCCTTGATTTCAAGATCTTTGACAAATTCGAGATTCTCGAAGATCATCTCTCTAAGAAGATTTGGCTGCGGGGAAGCACCCACTTCCTCACGATCATTTGATGTAATGGCAGTACAACCAGTAGCAATTGTTGTAGCGGCAGCAGCAGTCCCTGTCAGAACTACGACTGTGACAACTACAACAACCGCTACTACGACAACGATACCAATGATAATTGCTTTTCTGTGTTTGTGGGCAAATTTTTTGGTTTTTTTCCAATTGCTTTTATGCGAACTTGTAGAAAGATTGAATTTACTACCAAGATAAGAAGCGAATTCTCGACTATAAGAGGCAATAGCAGAACTTATGATACCACCGAGTTCAATCTTCAATGAAAGTGAATTCAGAGTAAATAACTGATTGTCTGGAACTAGATCTACAATATCTCTATCCAAACTAGAATTAGCTGATCTTTCACCCTCTTTAGCTAAAAGGACTAAAAATCTGTCAATCTTCTCACACTCTGCGCTACTACATCTCTTTTCTAACTTCCCCGAATCAATTTCATCCAAAAGCCTCACGATCTCATCATAGGACCACAAGTGAAGATCATCCGCCCCCTTCTCTTCCACAATTGATTTAGAATGACTTTTAGACTGATAGCCGGACGCATCAAGGAAACTAATAGGCGTCGTAATAAGCAATAGCAAACAAATACATGATCTAAAAAAAGGCACTCTATTTCTCTCTCCTTGAAAGCCAAAGAGAGTAGTTTAAATATTTAGATTACATCAAGTTGTTTTTCTTGTTTTTTAAATTGACTTAGTCCTGAGTAATGCTAAAATATGAGCCGCCATAACCGTCGTCTGTTAGTGTTACAAGCAAGGTAATGAATTCTTCTTGATTAAAGAAAATCCATTTTTGAAGTTTAGTACCTTTAGGTAAGCTTATATCATCTTCTTTTTTAATAAAAAGTCGATAATCAGAACGAACATTTTTTAAAAATCCTGCTGCAGAATCGATGATATCTGCAAATAATTGAACAGAAATTGGCTCATCATTTGAAGCTGATATTATAGAAATATCAGAATGAATTTTATCATCAGCCTGCAAACTAAAGATTGAGGTTACTAGAAAAATAGATAATAGTAGTGATAGATGATAGATTTCTTTTATAAATGATCGCACATGAAGCTATTTCCCTATTTTTTTCAGGGCATGATAACTTCTCATCCACTATAATTACAATTCTTTAAATAAATAAGCAGACTTTATGGAACGACAGAGATGTCGGGGCATGAGTAGACGTCTTGGATTGCGTGCAAGAGTTTTACTCCGTCTTTCATTGGTTTTTGAAAGGCTTTGCGTCCGGAGATTAGACCCATACCACCGGCTCTTTTATTTATGATTGCCGTGCGAACTGCGTCTTTGAGATCGTTTTTTCCAGAAGCTCCGCCTGAATTGATAAGGCCGGCTCTGCCCATATAGCAGTTAGCTACTTGGTATCTTGTTAGGTCGATGGGATGGTCAGAAGTAAGTTCCGAGTATACTCTATCGTCTGTTTTTCCAAATTTGAGAGCTTTAAATCCGCCATTATTTTCGGGCAGTTTTTGTTTTATAATATCTGCTTGAAGAGTAACGCCTAGATGATTTGCTTGTCCTGTTAGGTCGGCTGAAAGGTGGTAATCGACGCCGTCTTTATTGAAGGCCGGATTTCTGAGGTAACACCATAGAACCGTTGCCATGCCAACTTCGTGGGCTATTTCGAATGCGTGTGCAATTTCAACAATTTGACGAGCGCTTTCAGGAGATCCAAAATAGATGGTTGCCCCTATAGCTGCAGCACCTAGTTCGTAAGCCTCTTTAATGGTACCAAATAGAATTTGGTCATGTCTATTTGGATACGATAGAAACTCGTTATGATTAATTTTTACAATGAATGGGATTTTATGGGCGTATTTTCTTGCAACGCTACCAAGAACTCCAAATGTGCTAGCAACAGCATTGCAACCGCCATCAATTGCGAGTTTTATAATATTTTCAGGGTCAAAGTAAATAGGATTTGCAGCAAAGGAGGCGCCGGCCGAATGTTCTATTCCTTGGTCTACAGGCAAAACAGATAGATAACCAGTTCGGGAAAGTCTACCGTGATCAAAGATTGCTTGTAGATTTTGTAGTACTCGATTATTTCGATTTGATGGGAGGAAAATGCGGTCAATAAAATCGGGTCCGGGAAGATGGAGCAGCTCTTTTGAGATTTTACATTTTTTAAAATCCATTACGTATTCGAGTTCATCACCTAAAATCATCTCAAGCTCTTGAAAAATCATAATCCACCCCTTTTTGTATTAACTATATCTAACTGTTTTTATTTTTGCCAATATTCCTGAATTTCTTCTAAAGTTTTTCCTTTTGTCTCGGGAACAAAGAAATAGACAAAGAGAAATGCAAGAAAACTCATTAGAGAAAATATATAAAATGTTCCGTTAATCCCTGTAATTTCAACTAAAAATAGGAATAGCCATGAAACAATCAATGAAGACCCCCAATTCACAAAAAGAGCTAGTGAAACAGCTTTTCCTCTAATTTCTAAAGGAAAAATTTCTGCCGTTAGCACCCATACCACAGGCCCTAGGCTGATTCCAAAGAAAATAATATAGAGGATCATTCCCCCTATTGCAAAAAAACTATTAGAAAAGAATATAGCCATCAAGAGTAGTGAACCAAACATACCCGGAATTCCAATTAGCAGGAGGGTTCTTCTCCCCCATCGATCAATTTGTGTCATAGTAAAAAGTGCTGTTACAACGTTTAAAACCCCAAGAAGCGATGTTGCGACAAGCTTACTACATAGATCTGTAATTCCTGCATGATGAAATATTTCAGGCGCATAACAAATAATTGCGTTAATTCCTGTAATTTGTTGAAAAACGGATAGTAAAACACCAATGATAAGAGCCTTCTTTAACCCGCCATGAAAAAGCTCTCTTATTGAAGATCTTTTTTGCTTCACTTCTGCTTGAGAAGCTAGCCAACTAGGGCTTTCTTGAATAAAAAAAATTAATCCAAGCGCTATAAGAGCAAATCCTGCACTTATACTAACAGCAATTCTCCAGCTCTGAAGCTTAAATAAGCATAAATTTGTAATGTATGAAATCATTATTCCAAGAGTTATTGCAACCTGAAATAAAGAGATCATTCTTCCCCTATATTCCGGCTTAGACATTTCAGCAAGATATACAGGGACTACCATTGAAGTAATTCCGATACCGATGCCCACTAAAAACCGGAACAATAAAAGCTCAGGAAAAACTTTTGTCATGCTTGAAAAAAGACTTCCGACAAGCAAAAAAAGAGCAGCAAGTAAGATAGCCTTTTTTCTGCCATAAGCATCTGCCACATAACCACCTCCTAATATACCCACCATAGCCCCAATAATAACAAGACAGACAAAGAGACTCTTGCTTGCAGAGGTCATATCGAACTCGCCTGCTAAAAAAATCATAACACCTGAAGCAACACTTATTGGATAACTAAGTAAAATCCCGAACATAATCGCTATTCCAATCACCGCAATCAATTTTCTTTTCATATGAACACCTAATTTGTTAGGTCTAAAATACTGCATCCTATTTTGTGCCGCAATCGTTTCTTTTTTAAAAAAACATGGTTCCTCAAAACAGATTTTGTTATGAACTATAATAATATTTATAGTTTTGTTATAACAACCGGTATGGTATAATCATTTCTATGGAAATATCACCACCTATAATAAGCAGTAGTTTACATCAATATACACCTTTGTGCACCCCTTCACGCTCATTATTTGATTCTTTGTTTAACAAGCTGTGCGTTAACAGTTTAGAGCGTTTTGACAGAGTGGTCATAAGAGACGCTTGTGAAGCCGTTATTAAGCCTATTCTTGAATCGGCAGAAATATTGCAAGCTCCGTGGGTTCCTGATAGCGTAAAAAGTTTATTTGAAAATTCTTTAATAACAAGATCCATTGATGACTTATTAGCTGCTTTTCAAGATGATAAACTCCAACTTGTATGGCATGTTAATGATAGCGTTGTTTTGAATTGGAGTAGAGCGAGTTGTTTATTGCCTTGGTCGCTCGTGGTTATATCGAAACCAAGTGATGAAATTGCGAATATTCCAAAAATTACTGGCGGCATCGTATCCCTTGGAATAACTTACATAACTAAAGATGAGATAGTTAGTGAATGGACAGACGGGATGAAGACTCGTATTGATCCGGTTATTCTAAGCTATACAAATCTACCCAAAAATCATGCATCTATCGATTGGTTAACAGCTATAAAGGCGGCTGCTATGGAGACTGAGAGCGTTAAACCTGCGCTTTTTGCGCCTTTAGAGGTCTATAGAGTGCATTCAAATGCATTACCTTTTAAGGATGATGAAGCAGGTTATCTAAAAAGATTTATGACTAAATCAAGAAATGAATCAGCTTCTTGGTGGCTAATCAAAGCTTGGATGCGTCATCATTTACCACGAGATGATTATAAGCTATTTCATTTTATTAATCGCTATTCTCTAGCAACTTCAAGTGAAGAGGCTGTATCTACAGAAGTTTTAAAAAAGCTCCTTCGCTCTCTTCTAAAAGAGAAGTTTTTTTTACCAAAAGAGGAACGCAATCTAATAGAAGGCCGCCTTAAAGAAGGGATAGAATCTATACAGCCAGCTCTTGAAGTCGCGTTATCAACCCGCCCCCTCATGCCGGACCGTCCGATTTTAGCTAATTTTTTTCAACCTCAGAGATCCTTTTATTTTCCAGCAACACAAAGCAGCAAGGACCCTCAAGATCACAATTTATTAAGTTACCCCTATCAATGGGGTGAACATCACGAATATGAATTTCACTTACCTCCAATTACTGATAGTGCATGGATGATAGATGCTAGTTTACCAATCGATAAAAAGCTGGAACAAATAGAAGGGATTGTAAG
>CAMBTZ010000042.1 GCA_945870925.1 Chlamydia trachomatis
GCGTATACAATACAGCTTCACCTCTGGCGATCCTACGGACTTGCAAACTACGATTTTCCTTTGTCATAATCGGCTTATGGCTGCTCCGATCAATGATCGATAGCAGAAGACTCTATATGTAAGCACTTCGTGCTTGCTTTGAAATAAAAAATTAAAAGTTTTCCTATAAAAAAGACCTCTGTTTGTATAAAATATTTCTTCTCACAAAACAATCTACAAAAGAGGTCTAACATGCGTGATTTGGTTGAATTGTTTTGCTCCATTGATGATTTTTGGAAAACATTTAAATCTGATTGGGACGCTCATTTAATTGATAATTTAAAATTGCGAAGAGGCCCAGATCCTGAGTTAACCACTCCAGAAATGATGACAATTGTAGTTCTGTTTCATCAATCAAATTATCGAACTTTAAACATTTTTATGCGTCGGTACAGCAAAATCTTTATAGAGAATTTCCGTGCTTAATTAGTTACCCGAGATTCGTAACCCTTATGAAAAAATTTTTTGTTCCTCTATTTGCATATTTGCTTCATTTTAAAGGAGATATATTATCATTCCAGTTAACACCAGGAAATGTAGCAGATGTGAACATGCTAGAAACGCCTTCCTGCGGACTCTGGGGAAATTTATTTGGTGATAAAGGTTATATTTCTGCAAAAATAGCAGAAAAACTACTCATAAAAGGCTTGCAAGTAATAACAGGATTAAAATCAAAAATGAAACAAAGACTTTTTCCTATGATCGATAAGATTCTATTACGTAAACGATCCCTCATTGAAACAGTAAATGATCAATTAAAAAACATTTCGCAGATAGAGCATTCCCGGCGCAGATCACCGGTCAATTTTTTTATTAATTTACTTTCAGGACTAGTTGCATATACACGCCAACCAAAAAAGCCTTCTTTAAAATTTATTTATATGATTCTATGCTAATTCCGTCTATTAATTTTCCATTGCTGTGCAGGGTTAGGTTTCGAGCAGGGTGAGGTAGGGGTCCCCGTTTTTGGTGAGGTCGGGGGCAAGGAAGGTGAGGTAGGGGTCGTCGAAAAAGGTTGTGGGGGAGAAGAGTTTTTTCTTAAGGAGTTTGTCGATTTGTTCGGGGAGAAGGGGTGAGGGTGAGTTTGAAGCTTCTAGGTAGTATTCGATGAGTGAGGTGAGCGGGAAGTTTGAGGATTTGGTTGTAAGATCTTTGCCGAAAAGGAGGTTGGGTGGCGCGGGCGATGTGATGGCGCCTAGAATACATAGGTGCGGAAGGTGTTTCCAGAGTTCTGCAACGGAATACTCTTTATGAATATAGATTCCTTGTTTTGATAGGGAGGGAAGTTTGCCGGTTAGAGTGAATTTTCGACCATCTTCAAGTGTGATTTGAATTGCGGGGTGGATGTAGCGTGCATCATCTAGAAATTGGGGCTCTTTACAGGCTGTATCAAAGTGAATAGAGAAAAATTCATTCTGACTGATAGAAAATGTTTTTAGTCCAAGGTGAACTTCTTTTAGTTCATTTAGGAGTTCTATTTTTGCCTGTTCTCTGAAAAGGGCTGTAGGAAGGATGTTTTTTGTCTCCCACATTGCGAGGAATTCTTCATTGTCTTTTTTCTGAAAGGCATCAACAGCGATTGATTTATCAAGGTATGAGAGAAAAAATTCTCTAGAATCTTTTTCGGGGGCCTTGTCGAGATAAACTCCAAGCACGCGATTACAGTAATAGCGAATGGGGTGTTTAGCTACTTCAATTAAGTGGCGGATATCTATTGCAATGGGGGGGTCTGGCAGAGCAATAATTGAAAAAGATAGAGTTTTATTTGTTTTTGGATAGAAGGCTATGTTTGGATGTTTAATAATTGGATTTGAAGTATAGTTACGAAGGAGTTCTTGAACGCAAAGTGACGGCGCTAAGGGCTTCCCATCTTTTTCTGACAGCCCTACATAGCTGATAATAAGCGCTTTTTTTGCAGACATTAGGGATTCCTGAAAATATAAACGATCATTTTCGGAGTTTTCGGGCTGATGATTTGAGCCTGGGAGTCCCTTTAGTTCATTTAAGCTGCAAGCCACTCTTTTTCTTGGGAATGAATCTTCACATAGGCCAAGTAAAAATATTACCTCTCTATCAAGGCTTGCAGCTTCAGATAAATTTACAAATTGAATGATTGGTTTTTTGCTATAGCTTTTCTCAAATGTTTTTTTAGCTAGAATTTTTTTGATGAGAGAATGAATCGATGGAAAGAGAAATTGTGAATTAAGAACGCTTGCAAGATTGTTAAGGGAGTGGATCTCCTTTAAAATAAAATCAAGCTCGCTTGTGTCAGGAAAATATTTATTGAGGAGTTCATCTAAAAGAGTGATCCAGTTAGAGAGAGTATCTTCCTTCTTACCTAAACTTCTAAGATCGGTAAAAAGTGTTTCTAAAAAGAAAAGCAGATTTCCAAGAGTTTCAAACTTAGAAATTTCTATCGATGATGAAAATGCAAGTGATTCTAATATTTTTTCAAAGGCAAATTTCCAAGAGCCTCTTTCTGAAATGGCTTCAACTTCTAAAATCTCTCGCTTCATCTCCTGGTCAAAGCCCCACTCAATATTCATATCATCAATGATTTGATGAAGGAGGGAAAATTCAACTGAAGTAAAATTTTGTTTTTTTGAAATTGGACTTGAGAAGAGAAGGTCGATAACAGATTCTCTTTCAAAACGGCTTTGTGTTAATTGAAAAAATAGATCGACTGTTTTTAAGTAATGATTGTGCGGAAGAGCTGAAAGACCTGATATCGAATAACCAAGAGAAGATGATTCTTGTTCAAAGACAAATTGTATGTGTGGAAAGTAGAGATTTAAATCTGAAGCCATAACAGTGATATCTTCAGGATTAACAGAACCATCTTGAAGTGCTAATTTAAGATTCTCCATTAATATTTCAATCTCACGTAAAGGCGAAGATGCCTCATGGTATTGAAGTGTTGAAATTTGATTTTCAGAGGTGCAGCGCTTATGAAAATAGGTTACTTGTGAATTTTCGGAAAGCTTTTCTAAAAAGCTTTTATATATTTCGGGGATATGGGGTATGTTAAAAAATATAATATTGTTAGAAATTCTAGGGGCAGGATTGTTTTTAAAAACATGACAGGGAAAGCTCCATATTTTTACAACTTCGTGCCATAGTACCTGTTGCCATCCATCATTTTTTTCCCAAGCATCTAAGGCGGTTCCTCCATAAATTCCGTAGTAGAGAAAAATGGGTGCAAGTTCTTGAGAGAGTGCTGTGATTTTGTTTCGATCGTTGCCTAAATAGCTTATAAGAGGGAGAAGTTTTTCTGGGGGATTTATAAGAAGAGATTCTATGTATAAAGAGAGATCAGTAATTGTCGGAAATAAATAGGTGTCTGAGTAGGAAGTTTTTATAAAATAGTCAATCCCTTGAGCTAAAGTTAAAAAACGAACACCAAAGAAGCCTTCTGATGTATCTGTTAAATATTGTGTTAAAAAATCTTTTATGGGATTACTTGGGATTATGATGATGGTGCGAAGGCTGCGCTCTTTCTTAGAAAGGACCTCTTTTAGAGTAGAGGCTAAGTCAAAGAGGTTATTGCGGATAAAAACAGCATTTGAAGTTATTGCGCAAGGCGGTACAATGGCTTCATTCAACATAATAATAAAAGGTCCTATTCATGCATAGATTACTTAGGTTACGCTTTGATAGGCATCCATTTCGGTTGCTAAACATCGCACAATTCTTTGCTGTTCTTAATGATAATCTTTTTAAATTTTTAACGATATACCTCCTCATCGATTTGCAAGGAAAAGAGGCTTCTAGTGATATTTTATTCTGGGTGGGCGTCTGCTTTGTCCTCCCTTTTCTCCTATTTTCATCAGCTGGCGGTATTTTAGCAGATCGCTTCAGTAAGCAAAAGCTTATTATTTGGCTTAAAGCATTAGAAATTGTTGTTATAGGTGGTGGTTTTGTAGCCTACTACTATCAAAGTGTTTATGGTTGCTACATAACGCTTTTTATGCTTTGCTTTCAGAGCGCTCTTTTGAGTCCATCTAAATTCAGTATAATCCCGGAACTTGTTGGAAAAGAACAAATAGCAAAAGCTAACGGCTTGATTACTTCATCATCTTATTTAGCCATGATAGTGGGAACTTTTTTAGCTTCCTTTTTAACTAGAGCAACTCATAGAAATTTTTTATTGTCAGTTACTGTTTGTATCGCCTTTGCAATTATTGGCTTTATTGCAAGCTTGTATATTCCTTACACACTTCCTGCCCGTAACAAGCAAAAAATGCCCTTTTTCTTTATTTCACAAACTATTCAAACTTTGAAGTTTTGCAAAAAAACACCGAGACTTTTTATGGCCGTTGTCGGATCGGCATTTTTCCTCTTTATTGGAGCTTTTGTTCAGTTAAATATTATTCCCTTTGCTATGGATTTCATGAACTTAAGTGAAGTCGGGGGTGGTGACCTTTTTCTTAGCACTGCAATTGGTATTGCATTAGGGGCAGCTGTTGGAGGCAAATTGTGCAAAAAAGATATAGATTTAGGTCTTTCATGCTTTGCCCTTTTGGGACTTTCTATTGCTCTCTTCTTTCTCCCTATTGTAAAGCACTCAGTAATAGGATCAGTTTGTTGTTTAGCAATACTTGGTTTTTTAGGAGGACTCTATGTAGTACCGCTAGAAGCATATATTCAATCATTTAGCCCTTCGGAAATGCGAGGCCAGGTTTTTGCTGCTGAGAATTTTTTAAGCTTCTTTGGAGTTCTCTTGGCGCCGCTTTGCCTTTTGCTTTTTGGAAAATTAATGAATGTCTCATCTGCCGCAGGATTTACTATGATGTCTGTAATTATTTTTACAGCCTTTGTCGTGTTAGCTAAATATTTAGGTGTCCATTTCCTCCATTTTATTTCGCGAAGAACGATCCATCCATTCTATAATTTACATTTTATCGGTTACCCTTTTGGGCCTAACTATCAAGAAGATAAAATAGCGATTTATTACAAAGGAAGCTCTTTAAGAAATATAGCGCTCCTCCTTGGTGAATCTTCAAAAATGCATCTTTTTATCGTAAAAGAGAGAAGAGGGGTCTTTGATAAGTTCATAAATTATTTCACTAATATGGATACTTTCTATCTTGATGAGCCTATTAATGATAAAATCAGAGCACTTACTACTCACATTAGACCTGTCTTTTTATTTACTTCAAAAGCAAGTTACCAGCATTTTGCAAACAATCAATATTTTGAAATAATGAGTAGTGAAAACGGCTATCAAGTAAAACAATTTGCTGTAAAGCATGTCTCTCATTTTAAACCACATTGGACGTTATTTTTTAAGAGAACTCAGATCACACTTCAATTTGTAGCAAATAATAAAAGTGCTGACATTCTGGAGAGTGCTTTTGTTTAGAAGTTGTTTAAAACAACTTTGTTAAAAGAGTCCATGCCTTTTCTATTATTGAGTCAGGTGTATCTTTTTCATCTCTTTCTACCCCACTAAAAGATAGTAACTTATCAATATAAAATTCTATTTGTCTTTCATTTAATGAGTCTTTTATATACTTAAGTTCAATAAGTCTTAATAGGGCAGAATGTTGCGGATTAACTCCTAAAGAAGCTTTACATAATGTTGCTGCAATTCTTTGAGTGTATTTTTTATTTTTGTAGTCCCTAAAAAGAGAGTCAGCTTCTTTTTGAATCTTATCAGTATTAAAATGAGTGCCTTCGCTAGCTAGAGCTGTAATATAGCCTGATAATAACTTCTCTATTTTCTCATTTACGGATTTTAATTCTGGAGATTTTCTTAAATTGCATAAGTGTATAATGCCTATAATAAGATTATATCTTGATAAGTGAGAGATTTTTGTGTTTTTAATTTGAAGGTAGAGTTCAAATTGTTTTACGTGGATATTACTATCTTTTTGCGGGTTTAATATTGCTTGTGGGGGATTTTTATGTAGGGGAGGTCTTCCTGATGGTTTTCTATCTATCTGAAGTCCATTGTAAATCGTTTGTAGTTTGTCAGCTGTAGTTTTAAGTTTCATTTGTAATTCTGGATCGATTCCTAATTCTTCTAGTATGGGGCCTAGAGGTTGACAGAAGACATCAAAGTCGTGCTTTAAGTCTTTATAGTGAAAGTTATTATGCTCTGTTAAAATTCTTTCACAGATTGCAGCTGCTCTGTCTTTGCGTCGAGATGTTAGCGTTTTTCCAATTTTGGAAGAAGAATCGTCAGGAGCATGTGGAGGAGTTTCACCAATTGGTTCCATATTTATGATAAATTCATATCGAACCAAATTTGTAAATAAAAATTTTACCAAGCGTAGATGAATTCTAGGCGATATTGCTTATAGGTATAACGGTTTGGTAAATAATCAAGTGATTTTGAACACTTAAATGATTGAGAGATCGTAAGGTTGTCTGTGATAAGGTAGAGGAATTCAAAAAGGCCGCCAATTGAATTTGTTTTTTCATACATAGGGAGGTCTGCATTTCCTGATCCGATTCCACCATAGTCATAATCTGGAACAGCTTGGGGTTGAATGTATTGAATATTGGTGTCAAAAGCCCAGTCACCTTTTTTACGGGCTTCACCCATGGTAAATCCTATAAATGCAGCTAAATTTGCTCTGTCTTCACCTAATATAGAACGTTTTGGTGCGGCGCTATTGATTAGAAATGCGCTGTATAGGATTGAGACTTTATTTACTATAGAGGGGACAAATCGGTAACCCAGCATAAATTGACTAACAAGATATTCAAATCGAGCATTTTCTATTGGGTCTGAAAAGTGTTTTGTGTACCAATCGATAATCGCATATTTTACGTAAACGCCAGTGTTATAAACATTTAATACGCCTGTTTCCATTACATAGGCAAAGAGGTTTTTAACATCATTCACAACAAATCCTGCTGCGTGAATGTAGAAGTCGCCAAGTCTATCAGATGATTGGTCATATTTAAGCAAAAGTCCATCCATAATGGCATTAAATTCAATACGAGAGTCAAAGGTGTAGTTAAGTTTTCTCCGCCCCGGTTCCATATCGATTGTAAATCGTTCGGCATCTACAATTCTAAATCCAATAAAAGCACGATCTAAATTGATTTTATTGTTTGTGCCGCTGATCACACCCATGTTATTTGAAAATTTTAATTTAATTGAAGCCCAGGTTGCATCAGCTCTGTAATCAAGAAGCATGGCAAAGGCAATTTTAAATTGGTCGGAAGCTATTAATGGATGAAGAGAATTAGAACCAATGTTTTTAAAGCCATTTTTTTGTTCATTGGAAGTTAGGTATTCAGCCCGAACGTCGCCGCTTAATGATAGACTCCCGCCACGTTCTTTTATGGTTACTTGTCTTTTTGTTGCAATCCACGCTTTTAGCGCTTCAAATTGATAACCTTCATCATCACCTGCTGCGGACAAAAAAGAAGTGGCGCTAAGTAGAATAAGTAAGGTTCGTAACCAGCATTTCATATGACAACTCCAAAACAATAAGAAGAGATTATAACTAAAAGCTAGAATAAAAAACAGGAAATAGTCATAAGGAAAATTATCTTAGGGAAAGTGAGTGTTTATGAGAAATTTGGTTTTAATTGCTTTATCAGTTATGGTTACAGCTCAGGCTGAATATGAAATGCGCTATTATAATATAAAAAATCAAAGTCAAGTTGAGATTGATTCGAAAGATACTCAAATAAAACCGATTCATGAAAAGAGGGTAATTCTTTCTTCAGTAAAAGGGCTTATTATTTCATCTGAAGGCGACAGACCTGGAAGTTATGTTTTAAAGACAACTAAAGGCGTTCAGATTTATCGAGTTATGCAAGGCATTCCCTTGAAAAAAAGAGAGGCGTTACAGAAAGATCTAGAAAAATTCGTTGTCGGTAAAGCGCTTACAATAGATAAAATTGAGGATATCAAAAAAAGAGTATCTCAATTTTATCAAAAAAATGGGCATGCATTAGTTGTTGTTAATATTCCTGAACAGGATATGTCAGATGGTGTTGTTGTAGTTACTGTATTAGAGGCAAGACTTGGGAAGGTAACTGTTACGGGGAATAAGTATTTTAGTACTGAATGGTACATGAAAAATCTTACTTTAGAAGAAGATCAGACAATTGAAACTAAAGTTCTAGATGGGGATGTTGCCTATATTAATGATAGTCCGTGGAGAAAAGCGAGTGCGGTTTATAAGGCAGGAGCAAAATATGGAACTACGGATGTTGAGCTTTATGTGAGGGATGAAAGACCTGCTAGACTATTTGTTGGGGTAGACAATACCGGATTTAAAGTTACAAATTATAATAGACTTTTTTTCGGGTTTAATCTCGGTAACTTCTTAAATTATGATCAAAATTTAGCATTTCAATATACAGCGGCACCAGACTTTCAGAAATTTCAATCTTATTCCGTATACTATTCTGCTCCACTTCCTTGGAGAGATGAAATTACTCTTTTTGGCGGATATTCATCAATTGATGTTGATAGAGAAGATTTTCTTCCTACATCACATAATAAAGGTAGCGACTGGCAAACAAGTCTTCGTTATGGAATATTCATCCCCCCTTCTGGAAATTTTTTCCAAAAAGCAAAAGTGGGTATTGATGTAAAACAGACTAATAATGATTTGACTGTTGCTAACATAAATTATATTTCAAACTCATTTGCATCTGTTGCGCAAATCATGGGTGCTTATGAAGCCTCATATTCTTTTAAAAAACATGCATTAGACTTTGTAGGGGAAGCTTACGTTCAGCCTTGCGATTTTGGAAAAACAATGAGCGAGACAAACTACTCTAAATTAAGACCGCATGCTGTTAATCAATATCTTTACGTAAGAATGAATGGAAGTTATGTCTGGTCAGATCCAAAAAGTGGTATGATGATGACAATTAAAGCGCGCGCACAACTTTCAAGCGGGGCACTTATTCCTCTTGAAACACTAGGAATCGGAGGCATAAATAGCGTTCGTGGATACGTTGAACGAGTTGTGAACGTAGATAACGGGGCGGTTTTCAATTTTGAATTTAGAACGCCAAATGTTAGCCCAAGTAGAAATAAAATTAATGATAACTTCGCAGCTGTTGTCTTTCTAGATTTAGGAGCTGGCGGTATCTTAAAAAGCCTTCCCGGACAACCTTCAAGCTACTTTTTAGCAGGTGTTGGTCCAGGTCTTCGCTACGATATATCATCTGCATTAAGAACCAGATTTGATGTCGGCTTCCGCTTAACAGATGTTCCTTTCGCATCCTCTACCAAAGGCGAAGGTCAATTCTACTTCAGCGTAATTGCCTCCTACTAAAATCTGACCCCTCAGTTTAGGTGGAGAGAAAGTTGAAGTTTTTGCGGGATCGATGAAGAAGGGTGTTGATTTCATCATCTGTAGCAGGTGTTGGGGGTTTTTTTTCTAATTGATCTGTAGATTTTAAAAGTTGCTCAAGGAATGTGGGCTCATCGAGTGAGATGGGTGGAAGACCGTCGGTCTCTTTAAAGAATGATTCTATTTTCGGAGTATTGCTATTAAATGCGATAAAGGGAACTTTTAACATGTATGCTGCTATACAGATGCTCTGTCTACCGGTTACTATAAAGGTAGCTTTTCTTATAGTGTTCAGCCACTCTTCTGGAGAGGGTGCGGAAATAATTTTGAAATGGTCTGAATGCGGTTTTTCAGAAAAGAAGTCGACAATTTTTTGATCGTCATAAGCACCTTTTTGACAACCGCCTGTTAAAAATATTACAGAGTATCCTCTTTTTTGTAGATCTAGAACATAGCTATATAGGTCATCAAGTCTTTGGGGGATCAGGATTATATTGGCAGAGCCTGAGATCACAACTGCTTTCTCAAATCTAGGAAGTGATTCCCCTTGAAATTGATTTTTTATATAAAGGGGAAGAATGTCAAAAGATAGAATTGATTTATTGTGAAACTCTGGAAAAAGTTCATAACTTAAGGTGTCTCTAAATGCAATTGAATCAACTTTTTCTAAAACAAAATCATAAAATTGTTTTTCTGCGCTCTCTCTTGAGAGAAAAAAATCATTTGGAAAGAGTGCTGCATTGATAATATGAACAGGTTTTTCAAAAAAAACTTTAGCGATATAACCTATGTATAGCATAGATTTAACTGGATTTGATAGGCTGTGTAGGGTGCCTTCTCCGTTAATGATTACTATTTCGGAATCCTTAATTTTCTCTATAATTTCAGGATTTGCAAGAGTAAATGAGTTTAAAAACGAACTGCTCTTAAAATTCTCAATTACATTTGGATGATTTTTTATTCGATAAAGTGAGCTAGTTGATATTGAGTCAACATTGTAGCCGGAGGATTCCAAAGTCTCTTTAATTACGGAGCTTTTTATATAGCAGCCCCAATGGTAGTGTAATGAGGTGTCATTAACAAGGAGGGCAGTTGCTTTTTTTAAAGGGGAATTTCTTTCTAAAAAAAATTTTATTGTAAAAAGACTTAGGAGAGCTACAAAAGAGGATAGAAATAATACCGCTAAAATCCTTTTATAGCTCACTTCAGAAGTTACCCTTATTTTAAAAAATAAACTAGATTTTTGCAGCTAGTCTTGATTTTAAACGAGAAACTTTATTCTTTTTAAACAAACCAACTTTTGCAGCTTTGTCAAGAAGGCCATAAAGTGTGTTTAATAAAGTTTTCTTGGTGGTTTCATCTGTAGCTTCTGCAAATGCTGTTCGAGTAGTATGAATACGCGATTTCCAAACACGGTTTGTCAAGTTTTTTTTTAAATCTTGAGTGTGTCTT
>CAMBTZ010000043.1 GCA_945870925.1 Chlamydia trachomatis
GATTTAAATCCAATTGAAGTGTTTTGGGCAAACTTTAAAAAGAAGGTTCAGGCAAATTTAGAATTATTTAAGACTCTCTCAAAAGCTATCGATTTTTCATTTTCAACTTTAACGAGAGGTGTATGAAAATTATAATTTAATTCACTATAGTATGATGAAATGGTAGATGAATGTGATAATGAAAAATGCTAGGAAGATAAAAAAGCTTATTTTCATGATAGTACGTAGGATGCCTGCTTCTATTAAAAAAGCTACGGATCCTGTAACTAGTGTGCCTATTAGGAGGAAAATAATTAATGCGATCATAGTAAAACCTGTCTTTAAAATTTTGATATCTTTAATGTAACACGAGTTGTAGCATTTTTAATGCACTCATTTATAGTGTTTTAGAATTTATAGTATAAAAAAACTCGATAGTTATGCTATAATATCCATAATTAATTAATTATGTGGGGTTTAAATGAGTTCAGACACGTTATATTCCAACAGTTCGATAGATTCATTAAAAATAATCGAGAACTTTTGGAAGGATGAAGTTTGTTCATTTAAATTTAGTCATTGCACATCATCGCTTTATAGGGAGCATTTTGAGAGTAATGGAATAAGCTCTACATATCCGGAGGCTTTTAAAGGTGTAATAGATAAAATTAGGGGTGTTTGGAGCGCTCATTTAAGTGTCTGTGAAAAACGCTACTTTGGATATTTTGAGGAAAGATACGATGCAGCTATTAGGAGCGGAAAAGTTGCTATGTCTTTTACTGCTAAATCTGACATCATCGATGAGTTTACGAGGGGGGAGAGAAAGGGCGGAGAGTGGTTAAGGGAAATGAATCGATTTGTCTATTATGCAAAGCAAAAGGGGCATCTTTTTGTAGAAAGTGAAATGGCTATTATCCAAGAGATGGAGACCTTTATTCAATCTATTAACGAAAAGCCTATGATGCTTGTTAAGGTAAGTGCGGGTTCCGCTTTTTGGACGCCGCTACTTTGTCCATTAGATTTGTTTAATCGTTATGTTAAAGGTGAGTGTGCTGATTGGGAAGATCAATCTATATTACTAGACTACATAGAAGGTGATTTAAGGCCGAAAATTTCTGAACATAAAAAACAGATTTTAGATGAATATGAGTTCAGCATATCACAAGAGTTGAGTCCTGAGCATTTAGAATTTGAAATTTTACCGGGTGTTACTGTAGCAACATCTGGTTTACTTGAATTTGATATAGAGGTTAAGTTGACTCTAGATCAGGTATCCAAACTTGAAATTGAGTGGGATGGCTCTTCGGCTAATCCAGACTATAGTGATTCAAGATTCACATATAGTCGCACAAGTGATGGCTTTTATATTGTTACAAGAAGAGCTCTTTAAAATGTTGATATGGCATAACTGTTGCTAATAAATATAAGTTTTGTCAAAATCGCTCTTTTGTAAATGTTTAGGAATTACAATGACTCAACCTATTTTTGTCTCTCCCGGAAACCGTTTTTCTCAGTCGATTGAATCGTTACCTGAAAAAAAAATGAACAGAGGTTGTTGCTGGAAATTTTTAAATCTTTTTAGAAAAAAAGTTTCATCAGAAAGAGTCGCTGAAGTTCCAACGCTTCAAGAAAGGGTTATATATTTACCCGAAATAGTAGAAGAAATTAAGTTAGATACAGATCAAAAGGAAGATCCCGATGATGAAATCCGTAATGCTGAGCCCCCTTTTATAAGAATAAAGCCAAAATGTTCTGTTCTAGAAGCGACAGTTGGTGGCATTACATTTCGTCTTGGGAAACAAGTCTTACAAGATAATTTAATGTTCACTAAATCTGATAAGATGGTGATTGCGTTTGAAAAAATTGTAGTCAGGGGACGTGAGCTTAAATCTATTCAGTTTGCAACTGATGTTGCAGATGCGTTATCTCGAGCGCGTATAGATACTAACCGGTATAAAAGTCCAAGAGAACTTTCTGAAGCAATAAATCAAACAATTGCTAAAGTTGTACGAAAAACAATGCTAATACCTTCTCATATCCCATTAGAAAGCTTTATGAAAAAGTCAATTGATGCTGTAATTAAGCCTGAATCAGACTCTCCATCAAGTACTGCACAAATAGAGGATCGGACACCTAAGTCAAAAACACCTAGGTTCTATTTTATTTAGGGTTGGCTTTTACACACGTAGTGCCGTTACATATGAAATATTTATAGTTAGGATCATTACTTTCTGACACGGTAAGATTGCCGAGCTCGCCTTGTTTAACCCAGCTATTATACGTATCCACATCATCATTATTGATTTGCCAAGTATTATAATTTTGTAGTTCAGCACATGTATAGAAAGTGAGTCCGACTAAAAAGGCGCCACCTGCATACCAACCAAATCCATTGTAATAGTAGGGTCCGTTCCAATATCTCTGATTGTACCCATTCCAATTTCGCTCATTCCAATTTCCATGTCCATGATGTCCAGAGTGATGACCCCAATGGCCATGTCCTCGATGTCCATGAGCTCCCCCTCCGTGATGACTTCCACCTCCGTGGCCATGTCTTCTAGCGCCACCACCATGACCGTGACCACCCGCGTGTCCACCACCTCCTCCCCCATGACCACCACCACCTCGAGCGTAAAGTGAAGAAGTTAAGGTTAATGCAATAAATGAGATGTAAAATATAGTTTTCATAATCTATTTATTTAATTGATGTGTGATGAAATAGCAACATTTTTCTTCCGGTACGATTGTTTTAAGTCGATCGCCTATAATAGCTCTGTTGTGGTCATCAAGATTTTGATCTTCTTCTTGATATCTTAAAATGTATAACAGTAGCTCTTTTGATAAAATTTCTTTGTCCATTTTCGCATGTTATAATATTAAAATTTTAAAAAAAAGAAGAGAGTGTGGTAGGGTGAAAAATATGTTAATGAAATTTGCTACTGCACTCTTATTTAAGAAGAGTAAACAATGTGCGATGCCACTTTTTGTGGTTGTCTTTTCAGTCTTTCTATTGTTTCAACAATTTGCCGCTTTTCGTTCGATTAGAGGTGAAATTGATGCCTTTTGTAGAGAGCTTGAAGATGTTGATCTATGGGTGAAAAGCAGTCCGCTTGGAGTCGAAGATTTATTAAAAGTGAGGAGGCTGCCTGAAGTTGCTTTGGCCTCATTTTTATATAAAGGGACAACTGAAGCTTATGCCCCTTCCGGACAAAAAAAGGGATGTATGCTTTTAGGAGTGGATGAATCGACCCATTTAGGTCTTCCAACTAAAGTTCTCTATGGATCACTTCGATTAAAGGGTGGTGAAGATACTGCAATTCTTAGTGCAGAATGCGCTAAATGTCTCTTTAAATTAGGGAGTCAAAAATTAAGACCTTCGAGCGCTCTTTTTCTTTCTGATAGGCAACTAAAAATTGGTGGAGTAGTTCCTGAAAAAAGGGGATTCATCGTTTATACGAATCTTGCTAAAGCAAAAGAGATTTCTAGCGCAGGACAGACGCTTATGCTTATTAAAGCATCACCACTTGCAAATATTTCTGCACTCAAAACTAAAATTGAGAAGGTTTCAGGTTTAAAAGCATTTACCCCATCAGAATTTTCAAAAGAACTTTTCCAAAATTATATGCACGAGAATCGAACAGTATCACTATTTTCTGTAGTTGTCATTTTTGCGCTTGTTCTAGCGCTCGGAATTTTTGTTGCAATATTTTATCACTATTTTAAAGGGCAATTAGAAAATTATTCCGTTTTAAAGGCTGTTGGAGCTACACCTGTTTTCATATCACTGCTTTTGACTCTCCAGGCAACAATCATTTCTCTTCTTGGTTGGAGCACTTCATTTTTCCTTTATACAATATTGCAGAAAATTTTTTCCGGGTCAGAACTTTTCTTTCCTTTATCATGGGGAATTATTGGGATGACTCTCTGTTCCTTATTAGCAGTCTCTCTTGGAACTGCACTTTTTGTAAGCTTTAAAGTGAAAGAGGTAGTTTGAGTATAGTTGCATGCAATCAGATTAGTAAAGCTTTTGACGGTAAGAAATTAATCTTAGATGGAGTCGATCTAGAGATTGAAGAGGAGGAGTTTGTTATGATATCGGGCCCTCCCGGCTCTGGCAAAACATCTCTACTTTCAATTTTGGGAGGATATTTAGCACCAACTTCTGGAAGCGTGAATATTCTTGGGTTAAATTTATTTGAAATGAATGCATTTCAGAAGGCTAAATTCCGAAGAGATAATCTAGGAATTGTCTTTCAAAATGGAAGATTGATCTCCTCATTAACGGTTTTAGAAAATGTAATAGCCCCACTTGCTTGTGGTAATGATTCCAAGTTAAATGCTAATCTAAAAGCGCTCAATGTTTTAAATTATATGGGGATCGACAAAAAAAAGGACTGTTATTTAGAGGAACTATCTGGCGCAGAGCTTCAACTTGTTTCAATGAGTAGGGCTTTAATTAATCAACCAAGACTTTTGCTGCTTGATGAACCGACTCAATTCCTAGATCATCAAACAGGCGTTAAAGTAATGACCTACTTAAGGCAGATGGCTCTTGATCACCAAATAACAATAGTTTGTGTAATAAGCGATGTTCGGCTTTTTCCTTTTGCAAGCAGGGTGATTCGGATGAAAAGCGGAAAAATAGTGGATGTTTTAGGCGAGTCTCTTTTAGATTCACCATTTTTAAGGATATAATATGAAAATATTTGATACAATTCATGGGTTTATTGAATTAGATCCACTTGAAACAAAACTGATTAAGACACTTCCCTTTAAAAGACTCTCTTGTATCAATCAAATTGCTTCTGCGACATTTGTTTATCCAGGCGGATATCACAAAAGATTTGATCACTCCCTTGGTGTGATGGAAGTAGTGACTGATATCTTTGATAAACTTGTAGCCCAGCCTCATTTTTTTAATCTTTTTCCAGATTTTAATCAGGAGACAATTACCTATTGGCGAAGAGTTATGCGGCTTGCAGGTCTACTTCACGATATTGGCCATTTGCCATTTTCGCACACTGCAGAGGCTGAACTTGTTGGAAAAAAGGGGCATGAAAAGTGGACGATGCGAATTTTGCGAAGTTCTTATATCAAACCTTATTTAGAAGAAGCTGGTATTCACGTTGAAGATGTGGTAAAAGTTGCAGTTGGTGAAGAACTTTATGGCTCGATTTATACACCCTGGGAAAATGCTGTTTCCCAAATATTGACAGCTGATTATTTTGGAGGGGATAGAATTGACTATCTCTTGAGGGACGCCTATTTTACAGGGCTCTCCTATGGGAATTTTGATCACGAACAACTGATTAACAATTTAACACTTATAATGCATAAAGGAAAAATAATGTTAGGGCTTGAGGAAAACGGCTTAGAATCGTGTTACGCCCTTCTGCTATCAAGATATTTTATGCACAAAAGGCTCTATCAATATAACAGGGTTAAATCCTACTGGTACCACTCAAAAGAGCTTGTTAAGAATTTTTTTGAAGGTAAGGACTATTTAGAATCGGTAGATAAATATATCCAAGTAAATGACTACGATATTTTTTCTGATATCAATAAAGCTCTATTTGACCCCCACCATAAAAGTCACTCTGATGCAATGGCGCTCATGGATCAAAAAGAACCTGTACAGGTTTTTCCTGTTAGCTCCGAAGAGATTGAATATCTAATATCTATTGGTGAAAATCATTTTTTTGAAAAAAATGCTGCTCCTCAGGAAAAAGTGGGCTTATTCTTTCCTGTATTATTAAAAAATGGTAACATAGTAGAGGCTCAAGAAGTAGCAGAAGTCTCCATACCGGTTTACGCACAAAACTGGGTTTATGCAGATGCAGATTCTATGAGCCGGATAAAACAGGCGCTAGAGGATGTTTCCCAAGATATTCAAGACAAAACTAGTCAAGATTCTCTTAGATGAATATAAGAGCTACTCGCGCTATGAAAAATTATTTATTCTATTTGTAATGATTTGCAGCTTTTGCATTACCGCAGAAGCCTCAATTACAAGAGCATCAGCAAATTCAATTTTCTTATCTGCGTACACTGCAAAACAATTTCCTACAGCCTGGCTTGTAAGTGTCTTTTTAAATTTTGGAATCGTCACCTTTTATAATCACTTTTTACCGAGAATGGGTTGCATACGAATGCTTATCTTGAGCGTTGCTTGCGCTCTATGTATGAACACCTTTTCAGCTTTTTATGTTCAAAGCTTCTCATTTCTTCCATTCATACTCTATCTATGGAAGGACATCTTTGTCATTTTAATGTTCCAGCAACTCTGGTCGGTTATCCACGCAACAATGAATATTGCTAGAGCAAAATATTTATACGGCATCGTGTTTGGAATGGGAGGGCTTGGTTCTGTTGCCGGATCTCTCCTTACAGGATCATATGCTGTTAGTCTAGGCTCTGAAAAACTCCTTCTTACAACCCTCCCTTTTTATTTAATTATAATTGCAAGCTATTGCATCGCACTAAAAGTTCGAGAGAAAGTTTCAGATAAGCAAAATATTGACGTTATGAGAACCGACTCAACTGACGTTATGGGTGGAATGAAATTAATTCGAAAATCGACCTTTCTTAAATTTATCCTACTTATCGTCCTGGCAATGCAAATCAGCTCTACAATTTTAGACTATCAATTCAGCTCATACTTAGAGAAAGCCTTCGTAATTCAAGATCTAAGAACAGCATTTCTAGGAAAGTTTTTTGGAATTGTCAACACAGTCAACATCTTGCTCCAGTTTATAGGCAGCTACCTACTCGTTAGAGTAATAGGCCTTGAGCGATCACACCTTGTCATCCCTATCGTCCTAGCACTGTATGCAGTTGGATTTCTAATCTTCCCAACTTTTCCCTTCATTTGCCTCTACTTTGCAAACATCAAAGCACTCGACTACTCCATCTTTGGAATCATAAAAGAGATGCTCTACATCCCTCTAAAAGTAGATGAGAAATTCAAAGCAAAAGCAATCATCGACGTCTTTGCCTACCGCACCGCAAAAGCGTGCGCCTCACTCATCATCGTCGCTCTTGGCTGCATCACTTCAATCTCCCTGAACACCCTCCTTTCCTGGGGCGTCCTCCTCATCTTCTTTGCCTGGATGATCGCAGTACTCGCTTTATTCAAACACTACTACAAAGAGCTCGACAGTCACCAGCTAAACCGGAAAGAAGAGGCTCCTCTCCCCCTCTCAGATTAAAAAGATTCAGATTTTGCGATCCGGATTTCAATTTTGGCATAGTGTGTCACGTAACTGACATCTCTACAGCTCCCCCTCAAAACTCATTCAAGTTTATTTTACTGGCATGACCCTGCGACACATTTTTCACCAGCTTCGCAACAAGTTGCTAAAGAGCCTGTTCCACAAATATTAGGAGAAGAACAACATGTTCCTGAACCAACAACAATTTTACCGCTAAGACAACAGGTATTAGTAGACAAGTTGCATTCGCTAGGTAAACAAATCTCCGTTCCGCTTCCACATGTTTGAGGTCTTGGATCGATGCCGTATGTTGCAAGCCAATTTAGAACATTCTGTGTATTTGTGAAGTCTGTCTCGTTAAATGTTGGATATGCAGGCGTAGAATAAATATAAGGGACATTTAGAGAACTACCTTGAACTACACCATTTTCATCAGCAGGGACATAAACAGGTGTATTTCCGTAAAAAATATTACCTGTCATCCAATCTACAACAGGGTTTTGAGGTGTCCATACGGTTCTATATGAGAATGCATAGAGATCTACGCCTCGAAATAAACCAATGTTATTACTGAATATTTCACCCATTTGAGCAATACCATCTTGCATAGCCTTAATTGCCATTTGTACATATCCAAGTTGTGTAATTATTCCGTTATTTGCATTTATAGGCAAACCATTATACATTCTACAATATGCATTATTTGGAATTGGCGCTATAAAATCATTAAACAAGCAAGAATATACACCCCACTGTTCAAATTCATGAGCAGATGATGATAAAGGAATAGCAAATTTGTATTTAATCCCTGTTATTGATGCTTTTGCAATTGACTGCTTTACTGTTAACAATGCTGCATTATAGTAGCCGATTAAAGAATGTGGAACATCTAAAGAATACACTGCTGTTGTTGCATCACCAGTTGCAGAAAGTGGTGGTGGGGTTGCTGAAGTATCACAAGGTGCATTTGTAAAGGTGTAATCTGAATTACAAACTTCTGGAATACCATTCTGCATGTCAACAAGATCATAGAGAGGTACAATCATGCAGCCATTATTTGAAGAATTTAAAATAGTTGCCGTTGTCGTAGTCATTGCTTTAGGAAATGTAAAGATGGAGTAATATTGTTTGGTTATAGCAAGTAAACTTCCTATAGAAGTATAGAAAGCGGATTGATTTGGATTAGTGCTATCAAATGGTTCAAAATCTAGTTGAATGCCCATTATTCCACTGTCAGAGGGATTTCCATTGACGTCTAGGGGAGGAAAATCACTAATTCCCTTTGTTGTGTTACCTTGTGAAGTTCCACCATAGACAATAAGCCTAGCCATATCTTGGGCCTGACTAATAGTCATAAAATCATTGAATCCTTGCAAATAACCATTATCGATTCTCCCATCAATAACAACAGCTTGTTGAGTAATTCCTGTAATCGGAGTAAAAGGAGGGTTCTTTAAAGAAAACCCATACTCACTATAAACAGGACCAGAAGTAGAAGGTGGAATTTGAGGAAGAGAAGGAGGAGAGAAGTTTGATTGACTCCAGTATACAGTGGGGCAGGGGCATTTTACATCACAGGAACTATCAGTTATTGGACACGTTTGAGGGGTTGATGGGCAAAAATACTCTATTATATTACAACCTACAGTTACTGTGTCTGAATAAGGGCTTATTATCGCATCATAAAACTGACCTTGAGTTATAATGTCTGTGTCGCCTGGTAAAAGACCTGGGTTTGCACCAAGTGGAATACCATTATTACGAAACGTTTGTGATACCCAAGGTAATTCCATATCACTAGCATAAGGATAAATTTGAGTGATTTTTGAGCTTGGCTGAATTTGAGCATCATTATAGTTTGTAATTATAGAATCAACTGTGCTTGTCCAATTATTAAAATTAAAAACTCCTATTGAAGAATCAACGGCAGATCCTGGATAATTTGTATAAATCCATGTACTAATTGTCCATTTAGGTACTAAGTCGCCAGGGTCACTCATAAGTATTTCCTTTTTTCTTTTATTATACAAAAACCAATGGTTAATTGCTTAGTTGCTTATAATATTTAAGATAAGAAATCTATTGATTAATAAAGGGGAGGGAAGTATGGTCCAAAACTTGTGCGGTATGGGGGGAAATCATGAAAATTAAGCAAGTATTAGTGGTGGGTGGAATTGCGTTTCAGGTGGTGATACTATCTGTGACGATGTTTTTTTTGCATGAGGTGAATCAGAAGGGTGAGGGTGTTTTTGAGGAAGATAGCGATGAGATGATGGGGTCGAGTGAGGTGAATTTGGAGAAAGGTGTGAAAATTCCGTTCCAATATTATGTGACGGGCGCTGGAAAAGTTGCGTGCTCAAATTATGTGAAAGTGAATGTGAAGAGGGAGGGGATTGTTGAAAATCTTCTGGTAAAAGAGGGTGATTTTGTTCGTGTGGGAGATCCTCTTTTAAATATTGAGCAAGGGATGCTCTTGTTTACTTTTAAGGAAAAACTTGCTGAGTACGAGTTATCACTTGCTGAGTTAAAAGCTTACGAAAAAGAGAGTCCTATTCTTAGTGCGGTGATTCGCAAAAAAGAAGTGGTGATGCAGGCGGCAGAAAAAGCGATTGAAGATTGCAGCATAACTTCCTCATTTGAAGGGCGAATATTAAAGGTGAATGTCAATCCGGGTGAGTATATTGATCCGAGCGATACAGCACTTGTTATAGGTGCTGACAATCCCCTTCATTTAAAAGTTTCTATTGATGAGAAGGATATGTGGAGAGTTTCGCCATCAAAAAATTTAAGAGCTATCGCCCTTCATAGGACAAATCCGGCAATTCATTTTGTATTAGATTTTGTTACAGTAAGGCCGGCGGAAGGAAAATTGGAAATGATATTTGCCTTTGATAAAGGTAAGGCTCCACTTTATTTAGAACAGACGTTAGATGTCTATATTGAAGCTGCATCGCCACAAGATACATCGTTTTTAGATTATCAGTTTAACCAGAAGTAAGAGTTATGAAAATTGCATTAAAAGGTAAGTCGCTTCTTTTTGATCCAAGATGGAATAAGGGGACTGCATTTACTAAAGAGGAGAGGGAAAAATTTGTTCTTACAGGGCTATTACCTCCCCATATCTCGACAATGGATGAGCAATTAAAGAGGCGGTATGAGAATTTTCTTAAAAAAGAGACTCCCCTTGCAAAATACGAATTTCTCGTAAATCTTCAAAATCGAAATGAAGTCTTATTTTATCGGTTTGTATTAGAGTATGTAAATGAAATGCTTCCATACGTTTATACACCAACAGTAGGGGATGCATCGTTAGATTTTAGCATGCAATACCACCAAAGCCGTGGTGTTTTTATCTCCTATGAAAAAAAAGATGATATTGAGAAAATATTAAAAAATAGCGGCAAAGATCAAGTCGATGTAATTGTAGTTACAGA
>CAMBTZ010000044.1 GCA_945870925.1 Chlamydia trachomatis
GGCATAGAAATAAAAGAGGCCTCTTTTTTAAGAGACCTCTCACACTAAAAAATACATATTAAATCACTAAATTATTTACTTTCCGGATCTAAAACTTCAACTTCAGCATCTTCTGGAGCATCTGATGCAGCTTGGGGTCCTTTTGCATCAGCTGTTGAGCCCGCCTCATTTGCAGGTTCTTCTTGCTTTAAAGATTCGCCGATTTTTTGGATCGTTGAGTTTAGATCGTCACTTGCTTTTTTGATCATTTCGACATCATCTGTCTTTAGAGCTTCTTTTGCTTGATCAATTTTTTGATTGATCTCGGTCTTGACAGCTTCAGGGACTTTGTCGCCATAATCTTTTAGAGCTTTTTCAGATCTAAAAATAAGAGCTTCCGTCTCATTTTTTGCATCAATACGCTCTTTTGTTTTTTTATCTTCTTCAGCATGCTCTTCAGCATCTTTGATCGCCTGTTTGATCTCACTTTCAGAAAGACCGGAAGAGGCTTCGATACGGATTTTTTGCTCTTTGTTTGTCTGCTTATCTTTAGCAGAAACATGGAGGATACCATCAGCATCAATATCAAAAATTACTTCAATTTGAGGCATTCCTCTTGGAGATGGAGGGATGTCGGCTAAATCGAAATTACCAATTCTTCGGTTGTCTTTAGCAAGCTCGCGCTCACCTTGAAGAACTGAGATTGTTACAGCAGGCTGATTGTCTGCAGCTGTTGAAAACACCTGTTTTTTCTGAGTAGGAATTGTGGTGTTTCTTTCAATCAATTTTGTCATAACGCCACCAAGAGTCTCAATACCTAAAGAGAGGGGAACAACGTCTAGAAGAAGAACGTCTTTCACATCGCCTGTAAGAACAGCCCCTTGAATAGCAGCACCAATTGCAACTACTTCATCAGGATTTACGCCTTGATGAGGCTCTTTTCCGCCAAAGAGTGCTTTTACTGTCGCTTGAACAGCAGGCATTCTTGTCATTCCGCCAACGAGAATTACTTCGTGGATGTCAGATGGAGAGAGTTTTGCGTCTTTTAGAGCTTTTAAACAAGGCTCTTTGGTTCTTTCAATAAGAGCATGAACTAAACTTTCTAACTTACCTCTTGAAAGGGTTAATGTTAAGTGCTTAGGACCGCTTGCATCCATTGTGATAAAAGGTTGGTTGATCTCAGTAGATTGCGTTCCGGAAAGCTCAATTTTAGCTTTCTCTGCAGCATCTCTAAGTCTTTGAAGAGCGATACGATCTTTTGAAAGATCAATTCCGTTCTCTTTTTTAAATTCATCAAGAAGGTATTTTAGGATCACTTCATCAAAGTCATCTCCACCAAGGTGGGTATCACCATTTGTTGAAAGAACTTCGAATACGCCATCACCAATTTCTAGGATAGATACGTCAAATGTACCTCCACCTAAGTCATAAACAACAATCTTTTGATCTTTACCTTTTTTATCTAAGCCGTAGGCAAGAGCAGCTGCTGTTGGTTCGTTGATGATCCTGCGAACATTTAAACCTGCAATTTTACCTGCATCTTTTGTCGATTGTCTCTGTGAATCATTAAAGTAGGCAGGAACTGTAATAACAGCTTCTGTTACTTCTTCACCAAGATAGGCTTCAGCACTCTCTTTCATTTTGATAAGAACTTGAGCTCCTACTTCTTCAGGTGATAAAGTACGATCGCCTAATTGGAAAGCTACTTTTCCGCCGTTCCCTTTTACGACTTTGTAAGAGACGATTTTTATCTCTTGAAGCACTTCATCATAATTTCTTCCGATAAAACGCTTAGCTGAATAAATTGTATTTTCAGGATTTGTTAGGATTTGTCTTTTTGCTGGAACACCTACGAGTCTTTCATTACCTTTAAAAGCAACAACAGACGGTGTTGTTCTTGCCCCTTCAGCATTAGTAATAACCTTTGCTTCAGAACCTTCCATAACGGCTACGCATGAATTTGTTGTACCAAGATCGATACCTATTATTTTATTACTTTTTTTCTTAGACATTTGATTCTCCTTCATTAACTTTTGATGCTTTTTTAGCGATTTTTACTTTAGCAACTCTTAAAATGCGATCGCCACGTTTATAACCTTTAACAACTTCTGAAATTACAGATCCGTCTGTGTGCTCATCTGTTTCAATTGTTTCAATTCCCTCATGAAAGTGAGGGTCAAATTGCTTGCCAATTGATTCATAAGCGTGGATGCCGTGATTTTCTAAAACTTCTTTAAATTGATTTGAGATCATCTTAAATCCTAAGGCCCAGTTTTTAAGCTCAGGAGAGAGATTTTCTGTGTAGGCAAGAGCATTCTCAAAATTATCTAACGGAGTTAGAAATTCTGACAGCATATTGTCTATAGCGTAAGATATGGACTCGTGTTTCTCGTTTTGAAGACGTTTTCTTAAATTCTCCATATCTGCGAGTGTTCTAAGGTATTTATTTTTATACTCATCAACCGGAGGCTCATTTATCTCTTCCGGCTCTATGTCTACTATTGGTTCATCATTCATTTGGACTCTCATGGGTTAACCGCAAAATTTTAGAACAGGCGAGGTTAATGTCGCATGTTTTTGATTTTTGCTGACGGTAGGTTAATTTAAATTTATATAAACTTTTTGTCAGATTTTCACTTATATAATGGGAAGCTGTTTGTAAAATGCCAAATACTTTTCCATATTGCAGTCTGTCTGGACCAAGAGCTGCTAAAACTCCAACAGTTTTTTGGCCGATTCGGTAAGGGACGGCAATTAGAGAGGCTAAATAAGGAGCCTCAATAAAATTAGCTAAATCGTCCCCAATCCAAAATTTAGTCTTCTCTTCTTCAAATGTTTGGTTGAGTAAAGTTCTAATAAGAGAATTGTTTTCAAAAAGAGAGAGAGTTTGGGATAAAATCGCCGGATCATGAAATTCGGGATAAAGGAGTAACTTCGAAAAACCTGCTTTATAGATCTCTTCTGATTGCATGTTTGTATAGCTCACAAAATGTCTTAGGACTATTTCGTTATATTGCTGTTTAGCGATCGATTCTTCATTATTATTTAAGCTAGGTTTATTAAGTCCTGTTAATCGATAATAAAAATAGTCTTCAAGTTTTTTTAAAAAAAGAGGGGAGAGATTTAAGTTAGAGTGAATAACCTCAGTATGCACTTGGCCAAAATCAGTTAAAATAGCACATAAAATACGCTCATCATCGATTTTCATTAGCTGGATTTTTACAATAAAATCTTGATCAAATCTAGGTGCAATTAAGAATATAGAAGAGCCGCTGAGCTCAGAGATTCCTTGAGTCGCTTTTTGTAAGTAACTAGGAATTGCTTTTGTCTCATGTAAAAGAAGATCTATTAAATAGGTGTCATCATCTTTACTTAAATTCGCTTTATCAAGCTCCTCTTCCGCATAGATTCTATAAGCTTTGTCCGTCGGGGCTCTGCCACCTGAAGTGTGGTGCTGCTTTAAAAACCCGTCCATTTCAAGTTTAGCAAAATAATTCCTAATAGTAGCTGAGCTTAGGTGCTCAAATCCCTCGTCCTGAAGAGTTTGTGAGCCTATTGGCTTGCCATGCCTTACAAAAAGATCGACAAGACCTAAGAGAACGTCACGCTCTCTGTCTTTTTTAGAAATCTTTTTAATCGGTATTATTTTTCCCATAAATGATATTATAGGAAATTTAGCACTTTCAGATCAAGTTTTTTAGCACTATAGGCAATAGATTGCTCATAATATGACGTATCTTTTTAATTTATAATATTTTATGAAAATTAAAAAGCATTTTTATTCTTTACATCCCCACCAAAAAAATGCGAAGAAGCATTGGGTTGAAAACAGGGGGCTAGAAAGAAGCTTTCAGGAAGAAGTCGTTCAAAACTAGCGTAAAGTTTCCTGCCATTGCAAGGGCTAATTACTCCGTATATAGCACTTAATTGAAGCGCTATAAGGTGAAAAGGCCTAGTTAATACGCGTGCTAAATCCTTCCCCGCACATGAGGATCGCTCTTTGATAGAATAGGGTTCTTCTTTATTTACATTCATCCAGAAGTGAGCGAATGAAATTAATTTAAGGATTCTAAATGCAGTAAATTCTAAAGATATAATTGTATGAATAATAGGTGTGCCTAGGATGAGTAGACAGCATTTTTTCCTAATACACCATTTAGATTCATTTAAGTAAGCTCTATTAGTCAAAGTATCGCGAATATATTTTGGGGTATTGTCCGCCCACAATAAATCAGAATTGTATGTTAGAGAGTTAACCGGTGCCCATTCAGTGATGGGTTTAAAATCCATAATAGATACGCCTGTAGAGCCCGGAATAGAATTGGCAAAAAGTGTGGTTATTTCAGCATCATTAAATGCATTTTGCTCAGGTTTAAAGGGGCTTGAGTTGTTTGCGCTACCTGTAATGCCGGCAAAAGCGCTGGGTTTATCTGAATCTGGTAATTTTAAATAATCCATATTCTGCACCTATAGTTATAGTATATAATGCGTTATGTTAATAATATCATGAGTCAAATAAAAAGTCAATAAAATATTACTACATTCCAAATGATCATAGGTAATTAAGTGGCAATTTGTTATAATTGCTGACTAGTATAAAAAACTTAATTATAGGTGAGTTATGTCAAGTGTGATGGCGGCAGGTGGAGAAATTAAATTTGGGTTAGATTTAGCGGTAATTGATATTGAAAGGGTGCTTTCTGGGCCTGATTTAGGCGAGTTAAATGGACTGATGTGTAGATGGGTAGGAGAGCGGACGGCAAGAAATTCGGTTGTGTATGATTTAGCGCACGGAGTTGAACTTGCAGTGGAAGGTATTCGTGCAGGCCTTGGAGAGAGGATTCGATTTAGTGGAATGCGGAGAGATTTTAGAGGGTTATCACCATTGCATATTTTAGCTATACAAGGAAAAATTGAGTTATTAAAAGCTCTTCTTCCGGCTGTTATAGAAAAAGTGGGGGGTAGATCGTTATTACATTTTGCGGCCCTTGGTGGGCATTTGCGTACTGCAATGCTTCCATTAATGCCATTTGACTGTTCACCTAAAGAGCAGGATGAATATGGGGGGACGCCCGGAAATATTGACACTCTTGTGAAAGAGCAAAGATGTCAATCATTTCATGGTAAGTGGAAAGTAAGTGGAACGCATATTCCGGCGCAAGAGCTGTTAAAATTATGGTTAGGTGCAGCACCACGATCTGTCTATATTGCTCAAAAAGAGATGTGTAAGAAAATTATGAGTGGAATTACTATTTGTGCGGGTGACGTGATTGAAGTCTCTTGTGCTCCTGAAAAAGGATTAGGGAGTCAAGCTTTGGCTAAAATAAATATAGCAGCATTCACAAGTATTTGTAGATATGAAGGATTGTTTCATGGACCTGCCTTTTTTGATTTTGCTACAAGACTAGAAGAAAAGCCAATAGTTGCAGATCCGGCTCTTTTTTCTGAAAGAAGAGAGGGTGGAACAACTGAATACTGGGATAATATTGTAGATGGAGAGCTTTTCTGTAATGATGCGGTATTTATTAATGATGGAATTCCTAACTTGCTCTATTTACAAGAGTATGGAGTTGCAGGAAAACCGTGCATTACACATTGTGTTACTACAAGAGCTGTAAAAGCAGGGGAGACATTAAGAACTTTTTATAATAATCACCAAGTAAGATTTATGCCGGGTTATATTGAGCAGGGTGATGCTAAAAAAGAGAGGGTAAAATTTATTCGAGATATTGAGGCAAAGAGTCCGGCTTCTAGTTTGACACTCTATGAAAAGCAATGTTTATCATGGATTCTTGCATCGCCCTATCTATGTGCACGCTGGATAAGTCTTGGTGAAATTAGCCTAAACACTTTAAATCATCTATTTCAATTAGGATCATTTGCTGTCGATGAAGGGTCAGCGCAGCAGAACTATATGAATTCATTTGAACCTTTTAAATTATTTGGTTCAGAGGTGGATGTCGCAATTGCAAAACAATGGATTGGGCCTGTTTTAGCCAAAAATTTTATTGAAATGGGAATTACTAATTTAGACGTTATTTATAGTGGAATTGCTTTAGCATTAAATGAATTAGTAGAGAGTTTAACAGAGATTCCAAAAAATTCCGTTTGGAAAGAGAGTTGTAGAACGTATATTCGAGAGCATAAAATTCTTGCTGAAATTATCCCTTTGAGTGAGCCCGGGGAATTTATTTGGAGGCTAAAATCTGCCGCTGTTGTTAAAGAATAATTGGCAGGACATCGACAATAGAGGGGGTCCAATTTAGACCCCTTTGATAGACAACTTGAGAAGCGATTCTGCATGCAATCATTGCCTTCTGATGAACGGGTGGAATATTTAAGATGATTCGATCTTTGTATTTATCTCTAAAAAGAGGCAGGCAATAGTCGATAAGGGCTTTGATCAAAGGATTATTTGGATCTTTAGGTAGATCAATTGTGTCGAGATAATCAAGAATTTGGTAGGTAAAGGTATTGATCCTTTTTGAAATCAAATCAGAGATTTCAGTAAGTGGTTTAATTCCTTTGGCCAAGATAAGAAGATCAGCCTCAAGGGCCGCTTTATTTTCAATAAACTCAAGTACTTGCTTTATAAGAATTGGTTTTTCTTTTAAGAATTCTTCTTCAGTAAGGATAAGTCCTGAGAGCACTTCGAGCGAGGAGCAGATAACGCCCCCTTTGTTTGCAGAGCTATCTTTAATAATGAGAACCCCTTTTTTCTCTAATTCAACTCTTGCTTCGGGAGTGAGATAGAGATTAGCTCCTTCGACAATTGCTTTTGAAGTGGGGTCTCCATTAGATTGAATGAAATCTTGCCAATTTGAGCGATTAAGAGTTCTAGGTCTTCCGCCAGCCGGGACAAAAACATCTGCAATTGCACTGTGAAGATTATGACTATAAAGATGATGAGTCTCATTTCCTCCAAGCCAATCTTGAATAACTTTCCCGTTTTCTTTCCTGTAACAGAGTGTTTGCCATGTATAGGCTGTTTGATCACGTTTAGTCAGGAGATCGAGCAGAAAGCCTTTTGAAGAGAGTTTTTCAGGAGGGTAAAATCTGATTGATTTCTCATCGCGAAAAAGTTTAGTAAGCTCTTCGAGGTCTAAGCCTTCCGGATCATAAATAGTACCGGAAACATCAGTAATTGCCACAAGCTTTGCTGTTTTTGGATAGAATCTATAGAGGTTGTAAATTTGATTTCCAGCAACATCACCGTCAGGTCCGCCTGAGATTTTAATCGTAAAGGGAGTTATTAGCGGATTGATTCCAATTGATTCTAACAATTTGTGCATATAGACGTTAACCCCAAATGAAGTGACGCCATATTCTTTGTGATTGAAACCGTAATCAGGTTTGCTAGAGATGAATGCAATCCCAGGTTTGTAGCCAACTTTTTTGCTATATGCAGAAATCCATTCAATCATAACATTATGCATATTTTCATCAGGGCCAAAATAGAGATATTCAGGTCTTTTATAATAGTCAATAACATCTTTAGCTTTAAGAGTTCCGTCATCTTCACAATTTACAAGAGTCAAAATAGAGTCGACATAGGCTCTTTGTGATTGATAGAGATAGATTGTTCTTTTATCCATTTGAAAAGTTTGAAGTTTTTCTTCAATCTCTTTATCACTAAGACCTGAACGCCTGAGCTCTTCTCTGTAAATAGTTGATTCTAAACTCATTTCATCAAAAGGTTCTACAAATAGCACCCCTTTTGCTCCACCTTCAGGAATGTCCTTATTTTTTTTCTGTTGCGTGTAGGCTAGGTTATAACACTCAGAAAAAATATTGAGTCTTTCCCATGAAGCTTGTTCTGATCTATAGGGAAGAATAGTTCGGATTCCCCCCCTTGAAAGGTCTTTAAATCGAAGATGAAACCCAAAAAATGACTTACCTTTAATAAAAAAAAGAGCAAAAGGGATTTCAGGAAATTTTAGAGCTCTATCAAAAGGGAGTTCATTTAAGATCTCAGGGTTAAGTCGAAAAGCGCACGCCGATTTATTATTACGATAAAAGTTTGTCTTTTGAGTGTATTGAATGATAGCTAGAGTAATTTTTAGAGTATTTTTTCTCCTAGTATCGACATATAAGTTTCCGGTGTCGAGCTTTTCAACAAGTGAAATGAAATTTAGACGTGATTGTTCATATGTTTTACTGTCACATTTGGCAGGGTGAAATTTGAACTCAAAAATAGAGGTTAATTCGACGGTTAGCTCCGGATGCCTAGTCAGAGCTTCCTCTATTGTTTCCAAAGAGTAGAGATTTGGATCGACATGAAGGAGAAGTTGATGAGTAAGAGCTTTGAATAATCTGACAAGGTTTGCAAGATTTCCTCTAATAAGTTTTGTTTCAACAAAAGTTTGTTCGATTAAGTCATTATCTTCAAAGTATTTAAGCGTTGCAAGCTCTTGAAGAAAATCTTGAATATCAGTAACTTCCCATGCAGCCCTATTCTCCGTCCCATGAAGAGCAAGCGACATTAATAAAACATTCTCGCACTTATCTTGCTGAACGTAAGCAGCGCTAACCCTCTTCATAACAAGATTATGGCGATAAACAAGCTTTGCTAAACGATAGAGAAAATTATTCTTCTGCGTGTTATGCCAAGCAAAAACAATCTGCATCGAAGGAAGTTCTTTTTCAGGCGCATTCCACTTCTCATTATATTTCACCTCACACTGAATCTGATCATCACACTTTGCTTTAGAAAACATGTCTAAAATCAGCGCAAGTCGTTCCTTATTAAGTGTCCTCGAAAAACTCGCCGGCAAATCATGAGTCAGCTCTTCCACTACTTGCGTATAATGAACAATCGCAATTCGTAAATTTTGGGATAAACCCTTAATCGGTAATGGTGCATTTGATATAAATGTCTGATACCCCTTGATTCCAAAATTCGTGTAATTCCTCAGAATCCTCAAATCAGCATCAGAACTATCCAAACATAAAACAATCGAACAAGTCCCAAAATGAACCTGCACAAAATTCCCCTGCAAGTTGAAACCCATCAAGTTATGAACGATCGTCATAACCTGCGAACTCTCAAACTCATCAAAAAAAGCTGGCGGCATATGCCTCTCTAGCCACAAATAGAACTTCTCAAACTCCTCGCTCTCATCCCGCATCGCTCTTGCAAGATCCTCACGCGAAAACCTACCCAAATTTCCCATAACCCGCTATCTCTCAATCAACTCATCAAATCGAGGGTGTCCACACCCTCCCCCGATCATACAAATTATGGAAATATGAGCAAGTAAGTATACAGAAAAAATCTTAAACTATATGATTTTCTTGAATGAAATTCTTTTAAGATCGAGGATTGTATGAAGATTTATAGACTTTTTCTTTTAATAGTAGGGTTAATTGCTGTAGATTTGCAAGCCATTGAAATTGATCGTGTTATTATTTGGGGTCACAAACTTCATACGCATACGCATTCTTATATTCATTACGGCTTTTATAAAGCGTTCGAGCATTTAGGATATCCCGTTTACTGGTTTGATGATAACGATTTTCCTAAGGATTTTGATTATTCAAAGGCACTATTTATTGTAGCAAATGCTGTTGATCTCAATGTTCCTCTTAGAGATGACAGCTATTACATATTTCATCACTGTTGGTGTAAAGAGCACCGGTGTGCTGAAGAAAAATATGCCGCGCTTATTGAAAAAAATCGCGCTATATCGATTAAGTGTTTTTGGGAGCCTTATCTTGAAGAAGATCCAGATTGGATTGAAGTAGATACCTATATTTATAAGAGTTTAAAATACAAAGAGCTTGTATTTCCTTGGGCTACTGATTTACTGCCGTATGAAATTGAAATGGAAAAAGGGAAATTGCCCCTTCAAAATCTTATAAATAGAGTTATTTTTATTGGTACAATTGGAGATGGTGGCCTTGGTGCAAATGCAGAGCAGCTAAACCAGTTTATGAATGCTGCAAAAACGAGTGGATTAAAGGTGCTTCTTAGTACCCCTTGGTCAAGTCCTGTTTCTAATGAAGAGCAAAAAGAAATGATACAAAAATCACTTTTGGCACCGGCAATTCAAGGGAAATGGCAATGTGATGTAGGGTATATTCCTTGTCGCATATTTAAAAGCATTAGTTACGGAAAGCTTGGGATTACTAATTCTAAGTTTGTAGCCAAACTCTTTGATAATGAAATAGTCTTTAATGAAGATACAAGACAACTTTTTTTTGATTCATTACAAGAATTGAAAATAATATCTTTAGATAAACAATTGCGACTCATGGATTTTGTTAAGTCTAAGCATACATATATTAATCGAATTGAATTGATTTTAAACTTTTTAGAGGAGATAAATTGTGAATCTTAAGTTTTTGATCCTATTGTGTTTAAACTCATTTTTTCTCTGTGCAGAGCAGCCCTCATTAACAATTATTACATCAGTATTTAATGGTGATCGTTATATTGAACATTTTTTAGATCAAATTGCAAAGCAGACGATATATGATGAGTGTCAACATATTGTTATTAATGCAAACTCTCCCGGTAATGAAGAGGAGGTTATTCTAGAATTTGCAAGGACTCATCCAAATCTTGAATACTATAGGTTAGATAAGGATCCTGGTCTTTATGCAGTATGGAACATGGCCATAAAAAAATCTAAAGCA
>CAMBTZ010000045.1 GCA_945870925.1 Chlamydia trachomatis
ATAATCAGAGGCTCTTCTAAGGGCGACGCAGGATGCAATTTGCCATCCGCCCCTTTTTCAAGCCTTGTGTGCGTAACAATTGCACTCTCTTTTGCAAATCCTTCAATATGTTCAGCCTCTTTTTCAAAAAAGCTCAATGGAATTAGAAGTGGGAAATAGGCATTTTTCACACCCATTTTTTTGAATTTCTTATCCAAAATTGACTGCATTACTTCCCAAATCGCATAACCGTTTGGTTTAATAATCATACAGCCACGTACAGGCGCATGCTCAGCCAAATCAGCTACTGTTAAGACCTCTTGGTACCAACCGGGAAAATCATCTTTTCGTATAGGAGTAACAGCTGTTGTCATAGCAAGCAACTATACACAATACTCACAAATTTAAGCAAGTATCCCTATTAAAAATTAGTTGCAAAAAATTCTTTATCAGACGTATTCTCTCCGCAAAATTTAAAGGTAATTCATGACAAATCCTATTAATAAAAGCTTATACACTGCTACAGCCGATGATGTTTGCGTAAGAGTTCATTTTTATAACAAGAAGAATGTTTTGACAACTCAAACATTAATATTATCCGATCGTGATACCAAACGAATACATGGCGCTCCAAGCATACTAGATCTTTCTATATCTGCCCTTAGCAATCTTATTTTAGCCAAAGTAAAAAAACCTGACGAGACAATTACGCTGAAATATTTTCGGACAATTTTTAATTCATCTGTTCGTGAATTGCGAGCGCGAAAAGGGAAAGAGGATGCAGGCACAGCTCTGCCGGAAAGATTACTCGATGCTGTTATCTTAAAACGCTTTTACAAATAAATCTTCTAAAATTGCGCCAAGCTCCCTTTTTTCCTCATCCAAATTGCCGGTAGTAAGAGCATAAGTGTATGCTTGCATTGCCGGAATAATAGAACTATCATCTGGGAAAATTTGAGTTAAAAAATTAAAATCGGGCATATGCATAGATATGCTCCCTTGGTGAAGAAACCCGTTTTTTTTTCTCCTTTGGGCAGCTCCTGCTACTTTTTTTCCGTCGATCATGACATCATATTTTGTCGGCTTTGCAAAACAAAAATTATTGGCAACCTCATCAAAGACAACCGGGCTCTCAGGAAGTAAATTAATTAGCGGCGTTTTCAAATACTTTGATATCGCAAGCAATACCAAGTCATTAATAGTTTTATAGTTTTTCATTACATCATCTGAATATGCATGATGATTTTTTGGGATCAGAATAGAGAAGGTGAGGTCCCAAAGATGGAATAGGATCCCTCCGCCCGTTGGCCTTCTAGCTAGGTTAAGACCGTGACCCTGTTTTAAAAAAATTTCTGGCTTCAAAAAATATCCATACGTTGCTGCAGGATTTTCAAAATTATAAAAATGGATTAGCGGAAAATCATCTTGATCTAGCTCGTAAAGAAATTTTTGATCAAGCTCCATATTGATTTCTGCAGGGTTTTTCCCGCTATTTATTATTTTAACCATAATTCCTCTTGTGTAATGTCGTCCGATAATTTACAAGAAAGAAAATCAAAGCTACAATATAAAAAGACAATCTAGGGTGTTTTATGTTTGATAAGTTTACCAATAGAGCAAAGCAGGTAATCAAGTTAGCCAAAAGAGAGGCTCAACGTTTAAATCACAACTATTTAGGAACAGAGCATATCTTGCTTGGCCTTTTAAAGCTAGGTCAGGGAATTGCTGTTAACGTCCTAAAAAACATGAACATAGAGTATGACACAGGTGTTGCCGAAGTGGAACTTCATGTAGGCTACGGCCCTGAAATACAAGTGTATGGTGATCCTGCACTCACAAGTAAAGTAAAGAAAGTTTTTGAATATGCAAACGAAGAAGCATTAGCTTTAAACCACAATTATGTAGGTACCGAACACTTACTTTTAGCCCTCATTCGCATGCAAGATGGTGTTGCCGCTCAAATACTTGAAAATCTTAACGTAAATCTAAAAGAAGTTCGTAAGGAAATTTTAAAAGAGCTTGAAACATTTAATTTACAAGTCCCACCAGTCACTCTTGGAAATAGCCAAAAACAAAACCAAGATCGCACTGCAAGTTCCGCAGGAGCTGCAGCGAGCGCTGAAAAAATGCACGCCCTAAAAGCCTATGGTCATGACCTTACAGAACTCTGTAGAGAAGGGGGTCTTGATCCAGTTATAGGACGTAAAAAAGAGGTAGAACGCCTTATCCTTATATTATGTAGACGTAGAAAAAACAACCCTGTCCTTATTGGTGAAGCAGGCGTTGGTAAAACCGCTATTGTTGAAGGACTTGCACATGCTATTGTTAAAGGTGAAGTTCCTGAAAATCTAGCTAAGAAAAAATTAATTTCACTAGATCTTACTCTTATGATTGCAGGAACTAAATATCGTGGACAATTTGAAGAGCGTATCAAAGCAGTTATGGATGAAGTAAAAAAACTAGGGAACATACTTCTTTTTATTGATGAGATGCACACAATTGTAGGAGCCGGTGCTGCCGAAGGAGCAATCGACGCTTCAAACATTTTAAAACCAGCTCTTTCTAGAGGCGAAATCCAATGTATTGGTGCTACAACTCTTGATGAATACCGAAAACATATTGAAAAGGATGCGGCCCTAGAAAGACGTTTTCAAAAAATTATCGTTGCTCCCCCATCTAATGAAGAGACAATTGAAATTCTTGGCGGCCTGAAAACTAAATATGAAGAACACCACAAATGCATCTACACCGATGAGGCTGTTAAAGAGGCAGTTATTCTTTCAGACAGATACATTGCAGGTAGATTTCTTCCTGATAAAGCAATCGATGTACTGGATGAAGCCGGTGCAAAAGCTAGAATCATGGTTATGCATCAGCCCCAAGATCTCGCCCTTCTTGCAACAGAAATAGAAGATGTTAGAGTCTCAAAAGAGAACTCAATTGCAAATCAAGAATATGAAAAGGCCGCAAAACTACGAGATCAGGAAAAACAGCTTCGCGAAAAACTTGAAAAGCTATCAGAAGAATGGGAAAAAAATAAGGAAGAGCAAAAAGTTATTGTCGACTGGGAAGATATTGCCGCTATTATTGCTAAGCAAACAGGAATCCCGGTTACTAGATTGACAGAAGCTGAAACTTCCAAAATCCTAAAAATGGAAGAGACTCTTAAGGCTGATATAATCGGTCAGGACGACGCTATTAACACAGTTTCAAGAGCTCTTAAACGCTCTCGTGCTGATATTAAGGATCCAAATCGTCCTATTGGCGCATTCCTATTTCTAGGACCAACTGGTGTTGGTAAAACACTACTAGCTAGAAACTTAGCAATTCAAATGTTCGGGGGAGAAGACGCTCTTATCCAAGTTGATATGTCTGAGTACATGGAAAAATTTGCCGTCTCTCGTATGACTGGCTCACCTCCCGGATATGTAGGGCATGAAGAAGGAGGACAACTTACTGAACAAGTAAGACAGCGCCCTTACTCAGTAATCCTCTTTGACGAAGTCGAAAAAGCTCACCCTGATGTCATGAACATCCTCCTTCAAATATTAGAAGAAGGAAGACTTACAGACTCAATCGGGAGAAAAATTGACTTTAGAAACACAATTGTTGTCATGACATCCAATTTAGGAAGTGATCTTATCCGAAAATCAACTGAAGTCGGATTTGGCGTTGATAACGACAAAATTGATTACGATATTATGAAAGACAAGATCGAAAAAGCGGTCAAAAAACACTTTAAACCCGAGTTTATAAACAGACTTGATGGCATTGTAATTTTTAGAGCCTTTGACAGAGAACACCTTGTTAAAGTGGTCGATCTTGAAGTAAGCAAACTACAAAAAAGACTTGATCGCAAAAACATTACTCTTCAACTCTCTTCCGAAGCAAAAGCTCTCATTGTTGAAAAAGGGTACCAACCTGAAATGGGCGCTCGCCCTCTAAGACGTGCCGTTGAACAGCTCCTAGAGGATCCTCTAGCAGAAATGCTCTTGCGCAATCCAAATCTCTCTGCCCTCTTTAACGTTAACGTCAAAGAAGGCCTTCTCACCTTCGAAACCGTAGAACCCGATAAAAAGGACCAGGAAGAAGAAGTAGCTCTTGTCCCCGCCACCACCCCACGGAAGCGCAAAAAAGACCCAGCAGCATAAACCTTTTATAATTAAGGAAATAACCGTCAGGCGTCAGCTTCCCCAAGCTAACGCCTGCTTTTCACTTTTAAAGCTGAACATTTTCTTGACACAAAATGAAATAATAAGCCTTTAGTATAGGTAATTAACTTTTACTAATAGGTTATTATGTCAGACCCAGTTCGACCTTCAGAATTTTTACCTCTATTCACCCCAACACCTCTTATTAGCTGTAATGTTAGTGAAACTAGCATCATCAGAACATGCAACAATATAAAGGATTTTATTAATAAAAGACCCGAATTACAGGAGCTTGACGGCTCTAATCGGGGAAAAATCTTAAAATTAGTCAAAACGCTGCACAGAGATCTTCTGACACATTCAAGTAGTGGATTAAACAAAGATCATTTAAAAACAGTAGAGAAAATATGTTCAAAATTAGATGAATTTTATGGTAGCAATATCCCCACTGAATTAGCTGAAAGTTTACGTATTATATTTTCCATGCAAATAAACTCAATAAAAGAACAACTAATGAATTCTAACCCAAAAGATCTAGAAGCATTTAAAAAAATAAAATCTGAGATAGAAAAAATGACTACTACTGACCTTTCCGGCGATCAATTGCTGAATATAGAAACTTTAAATCAAGAAATTGCTGCTCGTGAAGCAGAAGCAGCTACAAAACCTTCAGAACCCCCACTCCTAACAACACCTTCACCAGAACCCGATTTAGAATCTGCATCAAGCACTAGCATCACTCCTGATTCTTTAAAATCAGATCATATAGATCGAGAACCTATTAGGAAAAAATTAAAAGAGGTAGAGCATCAGTTTAATCTCTTTAAAAATGATCTTGCGATTAGATCAATTCTTAGAGATGCAGATCTTAAAGCTGGAAAATATAGTGACTTTACAGAAACTGACTATCCTATAAATGTAGCAAACTATTCTTCAGATATATATGACGATTTTACTGGAGGAATAATAGAAGAATTAGAAACAAGAATTATCGATCTTGCAAATTCAGAATCTTCAATAACTTTAGCAGAAGATTGCAAAAAACTAATACTGGATATAAGTAACCTAGATCCCCCTCTAAGAAAAGAGTTACTATCAAAGTTTATTCAACCTTTAGACCAGATTTTTTTACATGCAAAGGAAGCATTTGTAACAAAGGATAGTGAAAAAATCATCAACACAGCTTCTGGCGAACCTAAATCTTCTTCATTAGATCATATAAGCGAACCATCTACCGCAAAAACAAAACAAAGCCGCACAGCTGCTCGCTCATCTAAACCCCCTGCTTTAGATTACACTAGCGCAAAGAGAGCTCTAATTACCCTACAAAAAGCTTTCGGTAACCATACTTCTAAAGACAAAACAGAGTTCCGGAATAGTCTAAAAACTTTAATAACGGCAGTAAACTCAATCAATCCTCTTCGAATTTCCGATACAAATCTGAAAGAACTAAATAATCTAATTCAACAACTTGATAAGCAAATACCTAAATAATAGGCTTTTTATGACTTTACCAATAAGACCAGCTGTCAAGACTCCAGATCCATCCACTCCAATTGAAATGCCACCGGTAGAAAAAAATACACTTAACTTTGCTCTTGCTATTCTAACTTTTAAGAAAAATGAGGCTGAATATTTTGTTCTAAATAAATTTACTAAAAAGCTTCTACTAGAATTTGTTAGTAATTGGTCGGCTCTTAAGAAAGAGGGTCCCATAACCCCGCAAACTGCAACCGCTTTAAATAAAGCAGCTCGATGTTTTCAATCTATCTTCCCTAACAATAAGGGTTTACAAGGTATTATCAACAAGACTTCTAATAACTATGTTCTAACAATTAGTGCGCTGCTAGGGAAAAGGGAAAGTAGCCATTCACCAGATGAGTTATCTAAGCATGAATCTGCCGTTAAATTTCTTGCAGCATCTCTTAAAACCAAGCTATCAGATGCTGAAAAAGGAGATCTTTTTGCTCTTTATACGGCGCTGAAAGCAGTTGAAACGAAATTCCGATTACCAAAAGAGCAAAGGGTAAAAATGGAATACTTACGTCAGCTCAACAGATCCGAGTGATTTAATAGATGATTCCCAATTTTTGATAAATTCAAGTAGTGTTGTTTTATCCGGTCTTGTTTGAAGGAAGTGAAGGTGATCTTCATTGCTTATAAAGTGGGCTATTTTTGCAAGTAAATTGAGGTGGCGTCTATCGTCACATGCAAATAGAAAAAACAGGGTATGAACAGGTGCATTATCAAGTGCCCCCCATTCAATTGGTTCTTTTGGATAGACAACAACAACGGCATCAAAAAGACCGTTAATAAGAAATTCACGTGTGTGTGGTATGGCAATTCCTTGATTTAGGGCTGTTGGCATAAGATTCTCTCTTTCTAAAAAGAGTTCTGCGACAGCCTCAGGATTGAGATGTAATTTTTCTGCAACAGCATCGATTGTAACGTAGATAAGCTCTTCTTTAGATGTGGTATCAACTTCGGAAAGGACATCACCTCTGTGAATGGCTCTGTAGAGGCCAAATTGTTGCCAAGGAGCTTTTTCACCCTGCTCTTCTCCAAATGGGAGGAGTTCCCTTTCAGAAGAGAGTACTTTTACCATCCAATCTTCAATTTCGCTTCTATTAAAGCGGTGCTCACCACCAAGTTTATAACAAGGCAGCCTCCCTTTTTCAACAAGGGTGTTAATCGTCTCTTCGCTAACTGTTAAAAGTTCTGCGACATCTTTTTTTTTTAGGTCCATAGCTGCCCACCTTAGCATTCTTCGAAGATTTTTACAACCTCTTCTCTATTTTTACATGAGAAAAGGGCTTGCCTCACACTTTCTTGCTTAATTTTTTTTGTGAGTTTTGAAAGGAGTTGTAAGTACTCCCTATGCCTATCATCAGGTCCACAAATAAGCATTATAAGCTTAACAGGTAGATGGTCAATTGCATCCCAATCAAGTCCTTCATGTTGCACAATTCCAATAACGACATTAAACTCATCGATACCAGCAATTTTTGCATGCGGTATGGCAATTCCGATTCCAATTCCTGTCGATATAACCCGCTCTCTATGCATAATTGCATCACAAACAACTTTATGATCTACATCAAGCTCTGCCACTAACGAGGTTATAGCCTCTTCCCTGCTCTTTGCATTCAAAATACAAACATAGGGAGCATTCTCAACAGCAACTGTCATAATTAATACCTTCCTGTATGTCCAAATCCGCCTGACCCCCTCTCACTCGATGAGATCTTCTCGGCAATTCTAAATTCTGCCCTGACTACTTTTGCAAGTACAATTTGTGCGATTCTCATTCTAGGCTCTACAATAAAGCTTTGTTTTCCGTGATTGATTAAAATCACTTTTAACTCTCCTCGATAATCAGAGTCTATAGTTCCAGGGGTATTCAAAACAGTTATTTTATTTTTTAATGCAAGCCCGCTTCTTGGTCTTACTTGAATCTCAAATCCTTCAGGAATTTCAAAAAATAGACCTGTTGAGATTAAGGCGCTCTCTCCTGCTTCAATAAGAAAATTTTCTTCTAAATTAGCATATACATCTGCACCGCTTGCAAAAGCAGAGGCGTATAATGGGAGATTTCTCTCCTCTTCACAAATTACAATCACTTCTTGTTTTTCTAAACTCATAAGGCAGCATATTCCTGAATTTTATTTTTCTTCCGATTAGACTTTGTCGCTTTTTGCATAAAAAATTCAAGCAAAAACGATAGCTTCTCCTTTAATTCTTTTCTAGGGACCACCATATCGACCATCCCCTTTTGCTCTAAAAATTCTGATGTTTGAGCACCTTCCGGCAATTTCTGTCGCATTGTCTGCTCAATTACTCTAGGGCCCGCAAAGCCGATCAACGCTCCAGGTTCAGCTATAATCACATCGCCAAGTGATGCAAAAGAAGCTGTCACTCCACCTGTTGTCGGGTTTGTTAAAATCGATATAAAGGGTATCCTTGCTCCACTTAAGCGAGCAAGCGCAGCCGATGTTTTAGCCATCTGCATAAGCGATAGGATAGACTCTTGCATCCGAGCACCTCCGGAAGCTGAAACTATTACTACAGGCAATCTTTCAACTATAGCAAGCTCGATAAGTCTTGTAATTCGCTCCCCTACAACAGACCCCATTGATCCCCCCATAAATGAGAAATCAAAAACTCCAAGCGCTACTTCTTTCTTATCAATTTTACAGCGTCCTACAGCAATGGCCTCATTACGCCCTGTTTTTTCAATCGTTCTTTTTAACCTACTCTCATAACTCTCAGTATCAGAAAATTTTAAAGGATCTTTTGCGTGCAAATCGGTGAATAACTCTACAAAAGAATCCTCATCAACAAGAAGTTTTAATCTCTGCTTTAAGGTCAGACGATAATGATGATCACACTTCGGGCAACAGTTTAATGTCTGAACTAACTCATCTGCATGAATCAACTCCTGGCAGCCTGTACACTTTAACCAGCCACTAAATCGGTCCTTTTTTGACAACTCAATTTTAATTTTAGGGCCTGAACGCCTAAACAATCTAACAAAGTCAATCATAATACCCCCGCATAATAAGCCTTAATTATACCAGACCACCAGTTTAATTTCATCTAACTAGAGCGTATTGAGCAGAGCAAAAGTCCCAATTGACCACATTCCAAAATTCTTTTATATAGTCTGCACGCCTGTTTTGGTATTTCAAATAATAAGCATGCTCCCAAACATCAAGACCTAAAATAGGAATATTCATTTGAATATCGGGATGATTTTGATTAGATTTCTGTAAAATAGAAACTTGACTGTCAACTTTGTTTTTTACAAGCCACGCCCATCCTGACCCAAATTGGGTTAGCGCAGCCTTAACAAAATCTTCCTGAAATTTTTCAAACGATCCAAATTTTTTCTCAATCGCCTCTAAAAGCGCACCTGTTGGCTTTCCTCCGCCATGAGGCTTCATCATGAGCCAAAAAAGGTTATGATTATAAAAACCTCCAAGCTGATTTTGGACAGCAGGGCGCGTGTCTTTAATAAGTAGCTCTTCAATAGGAAGAGATAAATCGATTCCATCAATTTTTTTTGCATTATCAAGATAGGCTTGATGATGCTTTGTATGATGAATTTCCATTGTTTTAGCGTCTATATAAGGCTCTAATGCATCATATGCATAAGGGAGCTTTGGAAGTTCGTATTGAGACATAATTTCTCCTTACTTAAGCTGGTTGCAAGTCTTTTATTTTTGCGCGCAATGCTTCACGCGTCACATTTCCTAACGGATGAAGTTTAATAAACGACGGGATTTCAGCATAGAGCGAAAAAAAGACCTCAACAGTCAGTGGATTTGTAAACACGACTTCGTCAATTAATTCCAAATCAATTGGCTCTTCCGGTATCTCCTCTAAAGCATCATATAAGACACAAACTTGATGTCTCACCTCATGTTCAACAAGAAAATGGGTCAGAAGAGTCCTTGGAACAGATGACTTTGGTAATAATACATAAGCATCCTTTAAATCAAGCGAAGCAAGCACTTTTACAACTCCCTCTTCAGTCTCATCGGCTGCAATGTAGGACGGCAATAACCCCTCCTCTTTAAGGTAGTAGGCAGTCATATGGCCGATCGCAATAATGTGTTTGCCCAAAAGCTCTTTCACAAGATGGCCATGCCTTTTAAAGTAAGCCAAAAAAATTCTTACTGAACTCTTACTTGTAAACACAATATGAGTATAATCTGGAATGTGCTCAAAAATTTTCATCAACTCTTTAGAATCGACCTGCCTTCGAACAATTTTAATCAGCGGCATATGAACGATCTCTTTATCACTTTTAAAATGCGTAGGATCGACCCCCAAATATAGGGCATGTTTTCTATTGCTGAGCATGCTCTTCTCCTATTATTAAAAATTGAATAATAGTTGAAATGCGTTTTTCTTAGGAGAGAAGAATTTGTATAGCCTCTTCAAGTCGCTCGACACCTACAAGTTCAATAGAGCTATTTTCTTTTGGAAGTGATCTTTTTGGAAGAATACAACGCTTAAATCCCATATGCTTTGCCTCTTTAATTCGACTTTCTATACGAGGAACACTTCGAATTTCACCGCCAAGACCAATTTCTCCAAGTACAATTGTGTGTGGATCAATTGGGCGGTTTGCATAAGATGACGCTATCGCTAAAGCAATTGCAAGATCAATTCCTGGCTCTTTAATTTTCAGTCCTCCGGCAATAGAAACAAAGACATCATAGCTATGAAAATGGTGTCCTACCCTTTTTTCAAGTACAGCTAATAAAAGAGCTAATCTATTTGGATCAATCCCACTAGCCCGTCTTGCCGGAGTTGTAAAAGCAGAGGCTGCTACTAGAGCCTGAATTTCAATTAGAATCGCTCTTGACCCCTCCATTGTTGGAACAATACATGAGCCTGTTGTCTCTTTAAGTCTCTCTTTTAGAAAAATCTGAGATGGATTTGGAACTTCATCTAAACCTTTCTCACTC
>CAMBTZ010000046.1 GCA_945870925.1 Chlamydia trachomatis
AAAATTTGCGCGCGAAAGTTTTATTGCAGCAAAAGTACAATCACAAATTTTGGCTCCTTTTTGTTACACAGGAACTTGTGATACTGCCTTATTCAATTTTTGGTTAAAAGAATGTCTAATTCCAGTCCTTAGATCGGGACAAGTAGTGACTATGGATAATGCAAGTTTTCATAAATCTAAAGATTCTCAGAAGCTTATAGAAGAGGCGGGTTGTAAAACCCTATTTCTTCCACCTTATTCGCCGGATTTAAATCCAATTGAAGTTTTTTGGGTAAACTTTAAAAAGAAGGTTCAGGCAAATTTAAAATTATTTAAGACTCTCTCAAAAGCTATCGATTTTTCATTTTCAACTGTAACGAGAGGTGTATGAAAATTATAATTTAATTCACTATATTAGGTTGTCCAGGGAAAGGCTTATTTACCTTTATTTATCCGATTTTAGTAGAGGATGGATTTGCCGAGGGTTGTAAGGCGGAAGGCGATTTTGTTTGAGGCGTAGCCGATTTGGGTGACGCCGGATTCAAAGAGCCAATCGCAGATGATGTATTGGATGAACTCTTTTTCTTCTTTGGTGTATTGAGGAAGTGCATAGGACCATGAGCGGCCTACTTTTCTTAGGGAGACTTGTTTCTCTTCGCTTAATGGGATGATGGCTGATTTAATGAAGTCGTCAAAGTATAGCCAATTTAGAGATGAGACTTGAGTTAGGCTTTTTTGAATTTCAATAATAACTCTTTGAGTAGCAAGAGAGGAGTTTTTTTGAGTAGAGAGGAAGTTATGGGGATGTTTGAATGTGACGTGTGTTCTTTGAACAATGGGGATTTGAACCCATTCATTTGCAGCTCTAGTTGGTTTTAGGTAGGATTCCTCGATCACGCCAAGGCCTAAAATAAGCAATTTATTAATAAGTTTTGTTGAGTAGTCTTTGCTCACTGGTATGTGTGCTTCAATTAGTGCGGCTGTAGCTGTTGTGGGTGCCCATACATCTTTTTCTCTTAAAAAGAAAACTTCAAGATCGCTATTTTCTAATAGGGAAATTAAGGTTGCCATGTCTTGAATAAAGCCGTATTCATATTTTCTAAAAGGATTTACCTCTCCGTCTAATGATGTGGGGGTGGTCTCTTTTAGGAAAACTCTATATTCTTGCCATTGGCAAAATGGAGTTAAAATTTCCATTCCATTTTCAAAGGATATAAAGGCTAAGATATTAAATTCAAGGTGGAGAACGGTCTCTTCAAATTCTTCGCGAGTCAGATTGTATTGCTTTAAGATAGATTCAACATTTAATTTTAGGTCAGGATGATTAAATAGTTCTTTAGCAATTTGAGAGAAAAGGTCTGGTGCAGAGCAGAGTTCAGTAATATATCTTTGATAAATCTGAGGAGTGAGTAGGTGTTTGTCTATAAGTGATTGAAAAATATTATTTGAGGATCTTGGGACAAGGTACCAAATTGGTAGCACTTCAATAGGTAGGCATTTAAGTAAATTTTGAAAAAAATCTAGATCGGGTTTGAAGTCTTCTGCAAAACGAGTAATTTGTGTTTCAAAATATTTTCTCTTATCTTTGTCAACTGTAATAAGCCTTCCGTCAAAATTAAAAAGATTTAAAGGGGCTAGTGATTCAAGAATTGGGTAGAGTTCATCAATTGAGAGGTCTAAATTTTCGGCTAATGATTCTAAAGAAAATTGGAGAGAGCTGAATAAGATCTCTTCTAAAACTTCAAGTGACTTTTTGCTGAGCGTTCTCAAGATAAGACGGTTTTGAATGTCTTCCTTGAAATTGTAATCAGGTAAAGAAATTTTTGTTTTTTTAGTGTTTTTTAATAAATCATGCATAGTTAATGAACCTTCACTATGATAATAGAATGATCCTTGTTTTGGTACAAGCTTTTCGTAAAAGATTGGATTTTTTATACTGTAAGGCAATATGCAAACAATACGTGAATTTTATTATAAAATTGGTGCCGGTGAGAGCCGTGTAGAGGGGGTAGGGACTTTTTTAGGGGTCTATCTTCCAAGTCTTTTTACGATGATAGGGGCCCTTCTTTATCTTCCTTTGACATCTATTTTAGGCAATTTTGGGATCATAAGAGCTCTCTTTGTTCTAGTTTTTTGTCTCATTCTAACTTTAATTACTGCTCTTTCCCTATCTTCAACAGCCTCAAATATGCATGTAGGTGATGGGGGGAGCTATTTTATGATATCTCGCTCATTTGGACTTAAAACTGGCGCCGTAATGGGTCTTGCTCTTTATATTGCTCATACTTTGATGGCTTGTTTATGTATTTTAGGCTTTAGTGAGTCAATTGCCCCTTATATTCCAGGCACAACGCCCTCTTTAATTGCTATAATTACGCTTATATCGCTAGCTATGCTCTCTTTTGTATCGACAATGTTTGCTATTAGATCTCAAGCGTTTGTGTTTGTTTTAGCTCTTGTTTCCTGTGGTTATTTTCTTTTAGGGAATTATCATGGAGCTCAAAATATGAGCGTTAAAGATAGTATTTCATTGAGCCCAATATTTTCCTTTTGGTCGGTATTTGCACTTTTTTATCCGGCTCTTATTGGAATTGAGGCGGGAGCAGCACTTTCTGGCGATTTAAAAAGACCTAGTTTTTCTTTGATTATTGGTACAATTGGAGCTACAATCACAGGTTTTTTCTTCTATTTTATGATTTCGGTTGTTCTGTGGAAGAGGGTTCCTATTGCTTATTTGCAGTCAGATCCGGATGTAATAAAGAATTTTATTGGCTCACCTGTTGGTCTAATAGGTTTTTGGGCTACATCACTTGCTAGCGCACTTGGTTGTTTTTTAACAGCGCCTAGAACCTTAAAAGCGATGGCTCAAGATTGTGTTTTTCCTAAATGGTTTGAGGTTTTTGCCTCAAAGGATGAAAATTCGATTAAATCGGCCACTCTATTTACTGCATGCCTTGCCTTCATGGGTAGCTATTTTGGTTCTATTGGCAATGTCATGCCACTTTTAACAATTGTGATTCTCATAGTTTATGGACTTTTAAATTTAGCAAGCGGTGTTGAAGAGTTAATCAGCAATCCTAGCTGGCGACCGACCTTTAGAATATCACCCTATATCTCTCTTTTGGGGGCATTCTTCTGTTTTGCAGCTATTATTTTAATGGATTCGGGAAAGGCGTTTATAGCAGTTTTATTTCTTTTTGGAATTTATTATGTTGTTAAAAAAACTGTTATAGACAGCAGATTAGATGATTTAAGGCAGACCTTTCTTTTTTCCTTTGCTCGATTTGCAATTTATAAACTTGCCTTTTCTAAGCCATCACTTAGATCGTGGAGACCGAATTTTATTGTTCTTTCAGAAAGTGCAAGCGGAGGTTCGGCTCTTTTGAATTTTACAGGTTCTATGGCTAAGGGGAGAGGTTTTGTTACTCTTGCATCAGTTTTAAAAAATGAATATGCAGACATTGATGAGATTCAAAAATGGGAAGATGTAATTCGTCATAATTTGAAGAAAAAATCAATAGAGGCATTAGTTGAAGTAACGCTTGCTGATAATATTGCAGATGGTTTGAAGAATATTGTCTCAAACTACGGGTTAGGGCCATTAGTTCCAAACACGGTTGTTCTTGGACAATGTACACAGGAAGAACATTTTCATAACTATATGCAGGTGTTAAAAACGGCAGCGAATGCAAAAAGAAATATTTTAATATTTCGAAGTGACGTAGACCTGAAAAAGGTTGAAAAAAAGGAAATTGATATTTGGTGGGATAACAAGCAAAAACACAATTGTGAGCTGATGATTATTTTAGCCAATCTTTTAGTTCGAGGGAAAGAGTGGCGAGGAGCTAAAATCACAGTAAAGAGTGTTGTTCCAAATGATTCAGCTAAACTACATCAGCAACACTATTTTGAAGAGTTTTTTAAAAAAAGCCGACTTGGAATGAGTTGTCAGGTCTATGTGCACGATTATGACAAGGCGCAAAGAGAACTCATTCAGAATAATTCTACGACCAAGGGAATTGTTTTTCTTTCCATGAAAGAGTGTGACGAGCCCTATTATAGAGAGCTTATTTCCGATTTTAAAACTATAAAGACAATCTGTTTTGTAACAAATTGCCAAAACATCGACCTACATACCTTATTAAATTAGAAGGAATTATGAAAAGAGAATATCTACCTAAATCTATTGAAAAGAAATGGCAAAACTATTGGGAAGAGAATAAGACCTATGAAGTAGAAGAGGACTTTTCAAAACCTAAATATTATATTTTAGATATGTTTCCTTATCCATCCGGCGCAGGTCTTCACGTAGGTCATGTTGTTGGGTATACAGGTTCTGATGTAATTGCAAGATATAAAAGACAAAAAGGCTTTAATGTCCTCCATCCGATGGGATGGGATAGTTTTGGGCTGCCGGCTGAGCAGTATGCAATTAGAACCGGGATCCATCCTCAAATTGCAACAGAGCAAAACATTAGCACCTACAGAAGGCAGTTAAAAGAATTAGGGCTTAGCTATAACTGGTCTCGAGAATTTGCAACCTCAGATCCAAAATACTACAAATGGACGCAATGGATTTTTACTAAACTCTATGAAAAGGGATTGGCCTATGAATCGGAAGCGGCTGTTAATTTTTGTCCGGCGCTTGGAACTGTTTTGTCTAATGAAGAAGTTGATAATGGAAGATCGGTTGATGGTGGATATCCAATTGAGAGAAGGCCACTTAAACAGTGGATGTTAAAAATTACTGAGTATGCAGAGAAATTACTTGATGATTTAGATCTACTTGATTGGCCTGAACACTTGAAAAAGCTTCAGAGAAACTGGATCGGTAAGAGCGAAGGGGTAAATATTGATTTTCCTGTTTGTGGGATGAATGAAAATGTTACATGTTTTACAACAAGGCATGACACGCTTTTTGGGCTTACATATGTTGTTATTTCTCCTGAGCATTCTTTAGTAAAAAAAGTGACAACATCTATGTATCTAAATCAGGTGGATTCTTATTGTAAAGAAGTTCTAGCAAAAAGTGATTTAGAAAGAACTGATCTAGCTAAGACAAAAAGTGGCGTTTTTACGGGGTCTTATGTGGTAAATCCACTTACAGGTAAGCAGGTTCCAATCTGGATTGCCGACTATGTATTAATGAGCTATGGAACTGGAGCTGTCATGGCTGTTCCTTCTCACGACGAACGTGATAGCGAATTTTCTGCTATCTATGGTCTTCCAAAAATTGAAGTGATTGATAAAGATGGAAAATACATTAATAGTTCAAATGAAAAGGTCGACTTAGCAACCGATACAATTGATGGAGCTAAGGAAAAAATTGCGAGTTATTTAGAAAAAATCGGAGCAGGAGAGAGAAAGGTTAATTATAAATTGAGGGATTGGCTTTTCTCAAGACAGCGTTATTGGGGTGAACCGTTCCCCATTTTGCATTACGAAGATGGAAGCAAAAGGATTCTAGATTTAGATGAACTTCCGTTAATGCCCCCGGTAGTTGAGGATTATAAGCCGTCTAGCGATGGTCAGAGCCCACTTTCTAAGGTAAAAAGCTGGGTAGAAATTATTGACCCAAAAACAAACAAACGGGCTTTCCGTGAGACAAATATCATGCCACAGTGGGCTGGCTCATGTTTGTACTATTTAAGATTTTGCGATCCACATAATGTGATGGAAGCTTTTTCAAAAGAGAAAGAGTCTTATTGGATGCCTGTTGATTTATATATTGGGGGAGTGGAGCATGCTGTGCTTCACCTTCTATATGCAAGATTTTGGCATAAAGTCTTATATGATATTGGGGCTGTGACTACAAAAGAGCCGTTTATGACCCTTAGAAATCAAGGGCTTGTAATCAGCAAGGCTTATAAATTAGAGAGCGGCGGGTATGTATCCGAAGAAGATGCCCGTGGCAAAAATGTAATTGAGCTTGTTGAAAAAATGTCAAAGTCTAAGATGAACGGCGTCTCGCCAGATGAGATGATCGATGAATACGGCGCAGACTCACTTCGATTGTATGAGCTATTCATGGCAGCATTTGACAAAGAAAAGCTGTGGCAGACAGATGCAGTTACGGGGTGCAAACGCTTTTTAAATAGAGTATTTGATCTTGTCACTTCAGAGAAAGTCAAAGATGTCGAAACTAAAGAGGCTAACAGGCTTATACATAAACTAATTAAGCAGGTTGAAGAAGACATTGCAATTCTTGGTTTTAATACAGCTATTGCCAAAATGATGGAGTTTTTAAATGCTTTTACTAGCTTATCTGTTTTTCCAAAAGATGCCGTTAAAAAATTTATACAAGTATTGTATCCATTTACACCCCATTTTGGAGAAGAGTGCTGGCAAATATTAGGAGGCACTACAACAATCTCATACGAGCCATTCCCTGTTTATAATGAAGCATATCTCGAGCAAGATGAGGTTACCATTGTTTTTCAGGTTAATGGAAAACTTAGAGGAAAAGCGATCTTTCCAAAAGGGGTAAAACAAGACGAGGTTTTGCAATTTGCAACTAATGACCAAAATATAAAAAACTTCATTAAGAGCGAAATTGCGAAAGTCATTTTCGTTCCAGATAAGCTACTAAATTTGGTGACTACTTGAAATTTATCTATGATCTGCTGCTCGCTATATGGGTTATATCAATGTCCCCGAGCGCATTTCTTAAAAAACATAGAAATATAATACTCTATAAACTCGGGCTTAAAAAACCCGAGATCTTACCCAAAAAAAGAGGAGAGTATCGTATTTGGATTCATGCAGTCTCACTCGGAGAAACAAAGGCTGTAAAAACCTTAATAGATTTAATTAAGGAAGATCATAAAAATGTCGAAATTTTCATTTCAACAACAACACAAACAGGACAAAGCGAAGCTAAAAAATTAAGCCCTTTTGTCTTTTTCTTACCGATTGACGTCTCATGGCTTATGAAAAAGTTAGTAAAAAAAGTTAATCCCGATCTTTTTATCCTCGTCGAAACAGATTTTTGGTACAACCTCTTAAGTGCACTAAAGAAAAATCAGACCCCGATTGTATTAGTAAATGGTAAAATTTCCTCAAATTCCTATAAAAACTTCAAAAAGTTTAAAAGTTTTGCTTCTGATCTGTTTGGAAAAATAGATCTTTTTTGCCTTCAAAGCGCTCTTGATAAAGAGAGATTCCAAAATCTCGGCATTACAGAAAATAAACTCATTGTAACAGGTAATATTAAATTTGATAATCTACCACCTCTTCAAAACATCCCAGGACTTCATTTTCCTCTAGAAAAAAAACTTGTCACAATCGCCCTAACCCATGAAAACGAAGAAGAGCTGATTCTAAATGAACTTGATCACAATCAATCAATCGCATTTCTCCTAGCTCCCCGTCATCCCGAAAGATTTCAAAAAATCACCAAACTCCTTAAGAAAAAAAATATCACCTTTCGTACCATCACACAAAAGGGGACCGGTAAAGAACAAGTTATACTAATCGACAAAATGGGCGTCATGGACGAATGCTACGCCAAATCCCATGCCGTAATCATGGGCGGAAGCTTTACCCCAAGCGTCGGCGGTCACAATATCTATGAAGCCGCCCGCCACGGAATACCCGTCATCTACGGCCCCTACATGCACAAACAAGAAAGCCTCGTCCACTCCCTAAAAACACACAACGCCTGCACCCAAATTCCATTATCCCACCTCTCCCAAACCCTACAAAAACTCCTCACAACACCCCAATCCACCACCCTTCCAACAATCCTCAAAGCCGAGCTAGAAGGCGCCTCCAAAAGATCTTGGAAATTAATAAAACAAAAAATAAAACAACCCTTGTGAAAAACAAATTAAATTGATACACTCGTTGCAAATGATATCGCGGGGTGGAGCAGTTGGAAGCTCGTTGGGCTCATAACCCAAAGGTCGCTGGTTCGAGTCCGGCCCCCGCTAATTAAACTAAAACGCCAGCACAAACTGGCGTTTTGCACTTCCAAGTGGCGGCTTAGCTCAGTTGGTTAGAGCAACGGAATCATAATCCGTGGGTCATTGGTTCAAATCCGATAGCCGCTATTTCATCGAAGAACCTTTCTAGAAGCTCCTGAACACAACATTAACTATCAGGAGATTTCATGTTAATATTTACCAAAATAACGGTTTTTCCGCATTTTTTCCGCAATTCATCTGAATCATTCAGAATAATTTCATCAACTTTACAGCTGCATCAAAACTGTCTCTTTCACTTCATTTTCTATCAAACTTTTTCCACAATGCGGAAAAAATGCGGAAAATGAGTAATCTCGCATCAAAACACCACAGATTTGCATAGACAAAATGCAAATTAGAGCAACGGATTACGAATCCTCTTCACATTTATTCCAAATAATTTATACTGTTTTTCTTAGGTTCAAATTTATGTCTAAAAGTTCAGATAAAATCAGATGCATACAAGAATATATAAAAAAGGACGGCACACGCACTTATAATGCGGAAGTCCGCAGAAAAAATGAAAAGCCACTTCGAAAGACTTTTCTTAATCTCACCAAAGCAAAAAATTGGGTGAGATCGACAGAAAGCGCCATATTAGAAGGGAGGCTTCCTCCAGAGACAAAGGCAATAAAACATACTCTTAACGATTTGATCGAGAGATACAAAAAGCTTCATTTAAGTAGGTTCCCCAAAAGGCTCATCGACCAGTCTATCCATCTAAACTGGTGGAGCTAACAATATGGACATCGTCTCCTCAGCGACATAACTCCATCGCTTCTTGCCGAAGCTAAAGAGACCCTCTTATGCGAAACAACCTCACGAAAAACGCTTCGATCAGGACCAACGGTCAATCGCTATCTCTCAAGCCTCAGTAAAGCTTTTTCCTTAGCTTCAAAAGAATGGGAATGGATCGAGCTTAGCCCCTTTCGAAGAGTAACAAAACTTCCAGAGAATCGGGGTAGAACCCGCTTTCTAAGCAAAGAGGAACTTCAAGAGCTCCTTCAAGCTTGTAAAAATCATAAGAACCAAAACCTTTATGGAATGGTCTTATTGGCCTCTTACCTAGGAATGCGCTTCGGTGAGATCGCAGAACTCAAATGGAAAAACATTGATTTTGACAACCGGCTAATCACCTTAGAGATCACTAAAAATAAAGATGTTCGGATTCTCCCTATCACCGACCAAATATACGATTATCTAAAGGATAGAAAAAGTGCGGGCAAGGGAGAGGAATATCTCTTTCCCTCCAGAGACCCATTAAAACGCTACCCATACTCAATGATCCGAAAAGCTTTCCAATTAGTACTCCAAGACTTAGGCTTGGAAGATGTGGTCTTTCACTCACTTCGTCATACAGCGGCGAGTCATTTGGCAATGTCAGGAGCAACACAAGGCGAGCTCATGGAAGTTTTAGGACATCGATCACCCATTATGACCAAAAGATATGCCCACTTCAACAAGGCTCATCTGGCGAAGTTGCTTCAAAGAACGAATAATAATCTTAACCTCCCGGAGGAAAATGGAAATTCAACTTTCTAAGCAACCTAGTCAATTTGAAAAAGCAGTTGTGACAGCTATAGAAACTATTCGGTCATGTCAAACTGGACTAAGTTTTTTAGCTCATTTTATTGGGCTTATAGACGCTCTTAGAAATCACCCAATCACTGAAAACTGGGTTAAGGTGTTAGAAGAAGAAAATCAGAAACGAAAAGAAGCATTCGATATAGATGCTATAGAAGGTCTTGAAGCAGAATGGCTTTTTCTTTGGAAAGAATATCCTAAGATGGAAAGCAGAAAATCACTGATGCATATAAAACACTTTTTTACAAAATCTAAAGAACAATCCTTTCAAATGCCTTTGAACTATATCTGCTTTTCATTCCTTGAGTTCAAAATAAGATATAGTTGCAATGAATGCTCAGAAAAATTTGATGGATTCATTAAACAATATCCACATTTGCATATGGCTCGTGATCCAAAGATATATGCAGAGTATATTCAAACCTCTGTGGAACTAGACCGTGTTTATTTATGGGATCGACTTTGTCTTTTGGAGAAAGTTTTTCAATTTTCTGCTAATGCGCCTTTATAGCAGAAAATCCCTATTCGAGGCAAATGGAATGAAACAAAATACGCGAATTGGAAAAGAGAGGCTAATTCCTCTCTTCAATGGATTCTACGCCAAGCACAAAATGACCTATGGACAAGATTTGATGGAAATGGTTTTTTGTCTGAATCACAAGAACCGACTTGGTTCCTTGATGTGCCCTACCAATTTTCTCGAACAGCTTGTGAGGGTTATCTGAATCGTCTTCTCATTAATATTCGTCTCTTTCTTCTATCGCAATCACAGTTCCCTGAAAGTGATATAGTGAATTAAAATTTGTTTTTCATATTGTGTAAATCCGCTATAATATTCGGATGACTTATTCACTTGATCTTAGAAAGAAAGCTCTGAACTATCTTAAAAAGGGCAACTCATGGCAATCAGCT
>CAMBTZ010000047.1 GCA_945870925.1 Chlamydia trachomatis
TATTTAAGAAAATATTTAGAAAAAGCCGGCTATCATGTTATTATGACAAGAAGTCGTGACGAGTATCTTCCATTAAAAAAACGTGCCGAGATTGCGAACCAGGCAAAATCCCAAATTCTAATTAGCATTCATTGTAATTCTGCTAAAAACACCAGCGCAAAAGGGATTGAGATCTTTTATACTCAGAAAACAGAGCCATGGCGCGCAAAAAAATCAAAAGAGCTTGCTCAATGTGTCCTGTCAAGTCTTCTATCTCAAACAGGGGCTGATTCTCGAGGAATTAAAGAGGGCAATTTTTGTGTAATTCGAGAGACAAAAATGCCTTCAATTCTCATTGAGGCAGGCTTTCTTACAAATGATGAGGAGCGAAAAAAACTAAGCAATGATTTCTATCTTGATACTGTCGCTAAATCAATCACTACCGGTATCGACAACTATTTCAAGAATTCTTAAATTTTTTCGAGATTATTTTTTAATACTTTATAACAAACTGTAAATCCACCGATAGATAGAGCTCTAAGCATAACTCCTTGCATCGATTGTGATAATGTTTTTGTTTGCATTCCGCTAATTAACCGGGCCAAAATTGTGTCGGCAGGATGGCCTAAAACACTTGCAATAAACCCACTTGCAAATGTCGATCCAAATTCAACAGCTCTGTTTTTTCCATAAAGTTTCTGCATTAAGTTTCCTGTTAAATCACTTATTCTTATAGCTAAAAGAAAGCTTGTTTCTCTAGCCATAATTGCTCCGGTCTGTTTAAGGGAATTTATATTAAATTTATAAAATTTCATGATTTCAAGAGCTGATTTTCCCATTGTTTGGCCTTGAAATATTATGTACGGAGGAACGGAAGCAAGGCCTGTGATTATAGTACTTAATGCAATGGATTTAAAGTTTGATGACTCTTTTTCTATCCTTTTTTCTAATAAATTTATTGTAATCATTTGAGTTCCAACAATCGCTCCCGCTGTAGGTGCTGCTTTAAAGCTATTAATTATTACTTGTTTATTGAATATAGGTAAGGGAGCGCCTAATTGTTTTGCAGTTTTGCTCATAAGGCCAAAATAGACAGGGATAATTGCTATGGATGCCGAAAAGGGAGGAATTAAATAGGGGGATAGTGAGTTCCACATCATTCTAATGTTTTGACTGTTTGGGTCCGTCTGTTTAGATATGGACATAAGTGGTTCCTTGTGTGGTAATTAAAATGTAATTTCTAATCATTATAAATAATACAACTAGAATTAATAAACGTTGTAGGTTTAATTAAAGATACGTCCTCGGCGCGACTTGAACGCGCGACCTGCCGCTTAGGAGGCGACCGCTCTATCCACTGAGCTACGAGGACAATAAAGTGCATTTAATATATGCTAAAGAGAAATTTTGTTGAAGGGGTGATTTTATGGTAATGGCAGATATTGGTCTTATAGGGCTAGCAGTAATGGGGCAAAATCTTATTTTAAATATGAATGATCATGGATTTACTGTGGCTTGTTTTAATCGAACTGTGTCTAAGGTTGATGACTTTATGGATGGGCCGGCAAAAGGAACTAAGATTATTGGGTGCAAATCCTTGAAAGATTTTGTTTCAAAGCTTAAAAGCCCTAGAAAGATAATGATGATGGTAAAAGCGGGGGAGGCGGTTGATGATTTAATTGGAGAACTTCTTCCTTTATTACAAAAAGGCGATATATTAATAGATGGGGGTAATAGCCATTTTGTAGATACTGAAAGAAGATGTGAAGAACTTAAAGCTAAAGGCTTTTTATTTGTAGGTTGTGGTGTTTCCGGAGGAGAAGAGGGAGCAAGGCATGGTCCATCAATGATGCCGGGTGGGAATGTCGAAGCGTGGAATGCAGTTAAAGAAATTCTTCAAACAATTGCTGCAAAGACAGATAAAGGCGAGCCTTGTGCTGATTGGTTAGGGAATGGAGGTGCCGGGCATTATGTAAAAATGGTCCATAACGGAATTGAATATGGAGACATTCAAATTATTTGTGAAGCTTTCGATATGATGCAGCGTGTGCTTGATTTGCAGGAAGCAGAAATGGCTGAAATTTTTAGAAATTGGAATAAAGGGGAACTTGACAGTTATCTGATTGAAATTGCTGCAAATGTTATAGCGTATCAAGATGTTGATGGAAAGCCTCTTGTGTCTAAAATACTAGATACTGCGGGCGCAAAAGGGACGGGGAAGTGGACGACAGAAAGTGCATTAGAGGAGGGGATGCCCCTTTCTCTTATTGGAGAAGCAGTTTTTGCAAGATCACTTTCAGCGCTAAAGGAGGAGAGAGTTCAATTATCTAAGATTTTTAAGAGACATCCGAGACTCTTTACCCAAGATAAAGAAGAGGCTGTAGATAATATTCGAAAAGCCGTCTATGCTTCGAAAATTACAAGTTATACACAAGGATATATGCTCATGAGAGCTGCTTCTAATCATTATAAATGGGACTTGAACTATGGTAATATTGCACTCATTTGGCAAAATGGTTGCATTATTAGAAGTGTATTCTTAAGTAAAATTAAAGAGGCGTTTGATCGTAATTCAGAACTTCAAAATCTATTGTGCGATGAGTTTTTTAAAAATGCAATTATTAGATCGCTTGAAGGCTGGAGAAAAGCTGTAACATTATCAATTGAGCACGGCGTGCCGACGCCCTGTTTTAGTGCAGCAATATCCTGGTTTGATGCAATGACATCAGATAGACTTCCTGCAAACTTACTACAAGGGTTACGTGACTATTTCGGCGCTCACACTTATGAACGAGTTGATAAACCTCGTGGCACCTATTTCCATACCGATTGGACAGGTAGAGGTGGAAAGGCTGCATCAGGATCATATAATGCTTAAATATTGGGCTCTCAATGATGGATATCTTGATGTCAAGCAGAGAGAGCTTTTTGGTGAAGGTGTTGAAGATATTAAATTTCGGCTTCCTATTCATAGCTTTCTTATCAAGACAGAGGATCAATTAATACTTGTTGATACCGGTTGTGGAAAATATTTCGGCCCTACTGCAGGACATATAGCCAAAGGTCTTGCTGCAATTGGGTATAAGCCAGAACAGATTACGATGGTACTCCTCACTCATCTTCATCCCGATCATATTGGAGGCTTGCCTCTTTTTTCAAATGCTACAATCTGCATCTCTGATATAGAACTAGAGTACTGGCTTAATGAAAGAGGAAATGTTAGTGAGTATAATCTTAAATATATACCATTTGTAAATGAAATGTTGACCCTTATTGAAGGGGATATACTCCTTTTTAAACCAAATGAAATACTATTTCCGGGAATAACCCCAATTGAAGCTTATGGGCATACTCCTGGTCACACTGCATTTCTCTTTGATGCAAAGGACCAAAAAATTTTATTCTGGGGAGATCTTATTCATAATGTAGAATTGCAATTTTTGCATCCCGGCCGTTTTGTTATACTAGATGATAATCCCGAAGCTGCTGCAATCACAAGACTACATCTTTTAAAACGATCATTAGATGAAAATCTTCTTGTAGGCGGAGCTCATTTGCCGGGAACTGGTGTCGGGCATGTGAAAAATAAATCGGGTTTTTTTGAATTTATTTCCTGAATGAGAGTTTTCAGAGTAGCGTCGATATCATATGAAGAATTGATAATAATATCCGGATTTGTAGGGGGTTCAAAGGGATCGGTTACCCCTGTGAAATTTTGAAGATTTCCATTTCTTGCAGCATTATATAGGCCTTTTACATCTCTTTCTTCGCACACTTCAATTGGAGTGTCAACAAAGACTTCAATGTAGGTGCCGCGACTTGAGATTAATTGTCTATTTAAAAGTCGATCTTCTTGGTAAGGGGCTATATTTGCGCAAAGACAGATTCCTCCTGCCTCTACAATTAGGGAGGCAACATACCCAATTCTTTGAACATTGATGGCCCTGTCTTCTCTAGAAAACCCAAGTTTATTTGAGAGATATTTTCTTATCACATCTCCATCTACTATGATAACAGGCTTGTCTTGTATAGAATTTAGATATTCTTTTAGCGCTGTACAAAGGGTTGATTTTCCTGATCCTGAAAGTCCCACAAAGTAAATGCAGGTCCCTTTTGAATTTTGATACTCTTTTTTTAGTACATTAATAATTTCAGGGTATGAAAACCAGCTAGGAATTTCATCATTTTGTAAAAGCATATTCCTTAACTGGGTCCCTGAAATATTACATATATTCAGAGGGTTAGTTACATCTGATAGTGGTATATATTTTTCTAGTTCTTTATCATAAACAATTTCTTCTGCAGCTAAAATTTTGATCCCTATTTCCTCCTGATACTTTTCTACAAGCTCTTGTGCTTCATAAGGAGTAAAAAACAACTCGCCATTCTTCTTTTTGCAAGAAGGACCTGCATGATCTCTCCCTATAATAAAGTGAGTGCAACCATAATTTTTTCGGATTAGAGCGTGCCATAGAGCTTCTCTCGGGCCTGCCATTTTCATAGAAAGAGGAAGTAGACTCAGTAATATTTTATCACTTTGATAATTTTCCAAAAGTTTCCGGTAACATTTAACTCGAGTATAATGATTAATATCACCAGGTTGTGTTGTTCCTACGACAGGATGTAAAAGAAGTTTTGCGTTAACACCTGCTTTTTCCATGCATCTTTCAATCAGAGCAAGGTGGGAGCAATGAAGTGGATTTCGAGTTTGAAAACCAACTATAGTTGTCCATTCATGTTCTTTGAAATATGATTTTGTCTGCTCCGGAGTTAGTCGATCGCTTGCAAAATCAAAATGGTGAGGAAGAGAGATTTTTCTTAAATTCCCACCTAAATATAAATCATTTTTTCGCGAAACAATCTTTTGAATATTAGGGTGATTATCATCTATTGATCCATAGAGAGCTAGGCACTCTTTTTCAACATCCGGAGAATAGCTTTGGGTAATATCAAAAATTGCTATTGGATAGTTTTGTTCATCAACAAATGTTAAGTGCCCAATCTTTGTCATTTCTAAGGCTTTTTCTTTTTGCAATGAAAAAACAATTGGCACAGGCCAAAGAGCGCCATTTGAAAGTCGCATATATTCAAGAACGCTGTGATAGTTTTCTTCATCGAGAAAGCCAGTAAGAGGACTAAAGCCACCATTTAATATAAGCTCAATATCACATAATATCTCTGTGCTTACAGTTATCTGGGGATAATCTCGTGCTTCTGTAAGTAGGGGATTAGAAAATAATTTTGTAATCAAGAATAAAAATAGAATGCATTTACTTACTCTCATAACGCCTTAAATAGAGATCAAATATTTCAGGGTATAAATTTTTGCAAAGTGAATCGAGTTCATATATTTGTTCAGGAGTTAATTTTTTTGCATGGAAGTGAATGTCGGTGCCTTTGCTTGCAGAAAACATTTCATAACGCGAATATAGCCAAATTCCATTAGCCTTGTGTTCCGCCTCTTCATTGATGAAATTTTCAATAGTTTCTTTCCCTTCTCCAAAAAAATTAGCTATTTGATTATAGACATAGAAGGGGTCATTCATTAAGTCTTCATAGTAAAGGAGCAGCCTTTTGTCTTTATCCCAATTATCGTAAATCTTTAAAGCATCAATGTACCAGTTATGAGGAAATTCAAGATCAGCAATTGCTAGATTATAGGAGCTGTGTTGCCGCATAATGCACTCCTTGTAATCACGAACAATAATTACCAAGTATTTAAAATCAATTTTTGATCCTAAGGAATTATAGCTATGGAGTTTGATTACAGGGAATTTTTTATAATCAACACCTAAATCGAAGCTATTGTTAATAGGGCTATTCATGTGATTTGAGTTGAGATCAATCGGAAAAAGATAGGGGATCTCGCCTGTAGGTCTTTTAGTAATATATTCTATACAATAGCGTGTCCATGTATTTCCTGATCGGGGATATGATAATAGGAGAACCGGTTCATCTTTGATATCTGAAAAAATAGTTGAAATACTAAAAATAAATAGAGAAATTGCCATAAAAAATATTTTCATATAGCATAAATACCAAATTATCCATTATCTGTCTTTAGAATTTCAATAAAAGCTTCTTGAGGAATGGAAACTTTTCCGAATTCCTTCATCTTTTTCTTGCCTTTCTTTTGTTTATCCCAAAGTTTGCGCTTACGTGAAATATCGCCGCCATAACATTTAGCAGTAACGTTTTTGGACATTGCATTGAGTGTTTCACGGGCGATGATTTTGCCGCCAATAGCCGCTTGGATGGGGACTTTAAACATTTGGCGCGGAATGACGTCGAGAAGACGTTTGCACATTGCACGGCCTTTAAATTCAGCTTTAGAGCGATGTACGAGATTTGAGAATGCATCGATGGGTTCGTCATTCACTTTTACTTCTAGCTTAATGATGTCGCTCTGCTTATAACAATCCTGCTCATAGTCAAATGAGGCATATCCTTGAGTAACTGATTTGAGTTTGTCGTTAAAATCGGTAATTACTTCATTAAGAGGCATATTCAAATGAAGGTAGACTCTTGATCCTTCGATTGACTCTGTGTGAACAAGCTCGCCCCGTTTGTCATTTGCTAGATTCATAATTGCGCCAAGATAGTCAGCAGGAGTAAGAATATTGCATTTAACCCAAGGCTCTTCGACAAAATCGATGACTGAAGGGTCGGGAAAGTGTGATGGGGTTTCGATTTCTACCATAGTGCCACTTGATAGATGCACTCGATAGCGAACACTTGGTGCTGTAGTAAGAATGTCTAGGTCAAATTCTCTTTGTAGGCGTTCAAATACAATTTCAAGATGAAGAAGTCCAAGGAATCCACATCTAAAACCGGTGCCGAGAACAAGGGATGTTTCAGGCTCTACTGTAAGTGCAGAATCATTCAATTTCAGTTTATTCAGTGCGTCTGTAAGTGCTTCAAAATCTGATGCGTCAACAGGGTAAATTGCAGCAAAGACAACAGGTGAGATCTGTTTGAAACCGGGTAGAGGCTTATCTGCTGGTTTTGCAACAGTTGTAATCGTGTCGCCGATTTTAATATCGCCCGGTTTTTTAATATTAGCTAAAAGATAACCTACTTCGCCAGGTTGAAGTGTTTCAGTCGGCTTTTCTCCCGGACAAAAAATCCCTACCTCTTGAACTTCAAAATCTTTTCCTGAAAACATGCATCGAATCATCGTCTTCTTAGTGATAGATCCGCTAATGACTCGAACATAAACCATAACACCACGATAGGTATCATAATGGGAGTCGAAGACTAAAGCTCTTAGTATTGTATCTTCAGGCTCTTTTGGAGAGGGTAATGAGTAGACAATCTCTTCTAAAACCTCAGCAATTCCCTGTCCTGTTTTTGCAGATGTTAAAATTGATTTTGATGGATCAAGATGGATAATTTCTTTTATCTGTTTTTTTATACTTTCCGGATCAGCTGCGGGCAGGTCAATCTTGTTAATAACGGGAATAACTTCTAAGCCTTTATCAAGTGCTAAATGAACATTAGCAAGAGTTTGAGCTTGTACTCCTTGAACTGAATCGACAACAAGAAGCGCCCCTTCGCAGGCGGACAGCGATCTTGATACTTCATACGAAAAGTCGACATGACCGGGAGTGTCAATAAAATTAATTTGATACTCATCGCCATCAGCTGAAATATAATACATAGTAACAGGGTGGGCCTTAATTGTAATTCCACGCTCTCTTTCAAGATCCATATCATCAAGCAGCTGTTCCTGCATATCGCGTTTAGCAACAGTTTGCGTCTGCTCTAATAGCCTATCTGCAAGAGTAGACTTACCGTGATCAATGTGAGCGATAATAGAGAAATTTCGAATCTTACTTATATCATATTTCCAAGCCATAGGACAATTACTATACATAAAGAGGCTTTGAAAAAAAAGAGAAAATTTACCCAAAAATAATCGTGATAAATAAATATAAAGTCACTTATAATAAGCAGATAATACAAAAGTAATTTTAACAATTAAAGAGGTATTAATATGGAATTAGGCGCGCCAGTAAGTTTAAGTGAAATAGACAGATTTTTATTAGAAAGTATATTTATAGGTGAAAAATATACTAGAATTTCTACTTTTGATGAAGTGGCAAACTTTAAAGGTATGTTTGTTAGGATTGGAACACTTGCAGTTACGCATATAGCCTATATTGCAAGGATGCCTAGAGAATCTTCTGGTGTTAAGGGACGAGCATATCATGCTAATATTTTAATTGATCCTAGGCTGATCCCTCCTATGGTTTTTCTAAATAATGAAAGTATAAGTAGTGAGTATGAAAATTTTTTATGGATAAGGACGTTAGGTATCGCTGAGTGTTTAGAGGTTCAAGATTTGCTGGATGATGGAGTTTTAGGATGCTCTAGTTATCTTGGCAAAAAAGAGAAAGAAGAGTTGGATCTGGTTTTGGATGATGTGTGTAGGGCAAATTTTTTGGAGGATCAAGAGGTCATTAGTTGGGCGAATCCTGATTAATATTATTAGGCTGGAGAGATTTTTTCGTCAGCCTCTTTTTGTTCGATAGCGAGTTTGAATTTTTTATCGAGGGCTATTACGGCAAGGATCCAAAGAAGTATTGTGATGCCTAAAAATAGACCGATATAGGGAGCCATGGCTGCTATGCTGCCAAGAGTTATTATAAGAAATTGTTGAATAAAGGCGCCGCCTGATTTGCCGAATCTTGCGCCGACTACATCGACGGTTGCTTTTCCCTTAACTTTAAGTTCTTGGCTTAAGGGTATGTAGGCCATTTCTTTTGTTGGGTCAAAGAGGGAGTATTTAGCGGATTTGCTCATGATATTTTGAGTCATGCCAAATATAACTGCAAGCCAAAGAGGTGTTGTTCCGATTAGAGAGATGGCTCCTGCTAGATTTGAATTAAAAAGCATAAATGTAAAAAACAAGGCGCCTGTAATTAGAAGGACAACTGGTGTAATAAGTGCTGCAATTTTCCAGCCAAGTTTACGAACAACATTTCCTGTTACAAAAAACATCATAAGCATTGTTACAACGCCTGTAATTCTAGAAAATTGGCCCATAAAAGCGCTGTAGTCATTAGGATTTGGGAATTGTAGCTTAAGCTGACTTTTCCAGGTCACTTCAATTAAGTTGATGCACATTCCGTAAGCGATAACTAAAATTGCAATACAGCCTAAATATTTAGAGCTGAATAAAAATTTGAGGCTCTCCTTAACAGAGAGTTTTGGCTTGTCTTCTTTTAATCTCTTTTGAGCGCTAGCATCATAAAATCTTGGATCGGTTAATACATATTTATTGATCCACCAATAGATTCCAAGAATGATTAATCCTGATATCACAACAACAAGCATTAAAATGTCTAATGAGGCTTGCCATGGATCGGAAACATTAAGGGTGCTTCTTAAGTTAGATGCCCAAATAATGAAAGTTCCTGCAAAAAATAGAGAGAGATTTGCTCCAAGACCAAAAAGATTATAGAATCGCTTTGATTCATTTACTTTGGTGATGTCATTTGCAAAGCCCCAAAACAAGAGGGATAGGCAGACGCTGCCCCAAAGTTCGCTCATAATATAAAAAAGGGAAAATGTCCAATTTCTAATAATTGCAATGAGCCCCATAAAACCGGATGGTAAAATGGATTGTAACCAGTCGCATAATTGTACTGGATGTAAGAACTCTCGATTTGGGTAAAGAATAACTGAAAAAAGACCAAAGAAGAGGATGAAGGGGGCTACTGTAGCATAAAAAAGAGCAGGCTTGCTCAATGAATTGCTCATTTTTGCATAAATAAACATAAAGATTAAAGCGCTCGGTAAAACGCCATAAACTTTTAAAAATGGAATAGCCTCGGCGCCAGAGTTTGGGGCAGTCACAATCAGAGTGTCTTTTGTGTCTCTTAGAACTGTGTAATTAAATAAAATAAAGAAAAATAGGAGGAGCATAGGAATTAGTTTTTTTAATTCGTATGAATAGACCGGCCAAAAAAATGCCCGTGTTTTACCAAATGGCTTTGTAGTTTCTGTCATACCATTTTAAGTAGCAGTTAAGAAAGAATTTTACAATGCAATTTTATTAGATAACTGTTTAAGATGTTCATTATAAATAAATCAAAAATGGAGAGGATATGGAAAGTGCGCGCGCAGGATTTGAATTGTTCGATGGTATTGAAAAATATAGAGGTCAAGTTGTGGCGTTAAATATGGTTAGAACTTCATTTGGAAAGTATGAATCGCCTCTGATTCCAAGTGAAACTCTGGCCTATGTGGTGAAGGATCCAATTTATGATTATTCTCCGCGTGCGTATGAAAAGCCTCATGCGTTTACGCTATGTTTAGCAGAGAGAGGGGAAGGCATTCCCATGAGAATTGATAGGGCGTCATTTGGGAAAATCGGAGAGCGCGCCGTTAGATCATTAAGGGATAGAGAAGTAGCGTTAGTTCATAAGACGTTAATAGAG